>DPWB01000337.1 GCA_003527885.1 Candidatus Competibacteraceae bacterium | reverse complement strand
GGCAGAGACAGATGTTTATAAGAGCCAGGGAAGGCCCGGCGCACTGCATTAAATGGGTGCAGGCCGCTGGCGGCGACCCGCCGGGCGCGGCGACCCAGGACCTGCCGGCCCGACGGCCGCACCACAGGCTCCCCATGTCCCTCGCCATCGTTTATACCCGCGCTCAGGTCGGCATCCACGCGCCGCTGGTGAGCGTGGAGGTGCATTTGTCGGCCGGCTTGCCGGGGCTGTTCATCGTCGGTTTGCCGGAAGCGGCGGTCAAGGAAAGCAAGGATCGGGTCCGAGGCGCGTTGCTGAACAGTCAGCTCGAATTTCCCAGCCGCCGCATCACCATCAATCTGGCCCCGGCCGATCTGCCCAAGGAAGGCGGCCGTTTCGATCTACCCATCGCGCTCGGCATTCTGGCCGCCTCGGGACAAATCGACCGGGAGCGCCTGCAACAGTACGAATTTCTCGGCGAGTTGGCCTTGGGCGGAGAACTGCGCTCCGTCCGCGGGGTGCTGCCGGCCGCCTTGGCCTGCCGCGCCGCCGGACGAACGCTGCTGGTGCCGCAAGACAATACCGGCGAAGCGACGTTAGTCAGCGCCGTGGCCGTGTTGGGCGCGACGCATCTGCTGGAGATTTGCCGCCATCTGGCGACCGGAACCGCCCTGCAACCGCCCGCCGCCCGGCCCCAGCCGACGCCGGAACCCGTTCTGGAGCGCGATCTCAGCGACGTGCGCGGCCAACACCATGCCAAACGCGCCCTGGAAATCGCCGCCGCCGGCGGTCACAACCTGCTGCTGATCGGCCCGCCCGGCACCGGCAAGACCATGCTGGCCAGTCGATTGCCGGGCATTCTGCCGCCGCTCGGCGAAGCGGAAGCACTGGAAACCGCCGCCATCGCCTCGGTCAGCGCGCAGGGGCTAGATTTGGCGCAATGGGGTATCAGGCCCTTCCGAGCACCCCATCACACGGCGTCGGCGGTGGCGCTGGTCGGCGGCGGCAGCCAGCCGCGACCCGGCGAAATTTCGCTGGCCCATCACGGCGTGCTGTTTCTCGACGAGCTGCCAGAGTACGACCGGCATGTGTTGGAAGTGCTGCGCGAGCCGCTGGAATCGGGACGGATCACCATCTCCCGCGCTGCCCGCCAAGCCGATTTTCCCGCGCGCTTTCAACTGGTGGCGGCCATGAACCCCTGCCCGTGCGGCTATCTGGGCGACAGCGAGCGGCGCTGCGCCTGCGGGCCGGAACAGATTCGCCGCTACCGGAGTCGGATTTCGGGGCCGTTGGCGGACCGGATCGACCTGCATATCGAGGTGCCGCGCCTGGCTCACCGGGTGTTGCGCGGCGAGACGCCCGAAGAAAACAGCGCCGCGGTGCGCGCCCGCGTCCGTGCCGCCCGCGACCGGCAACTGCACCGCGCCGGCAAAGCCAACAGCGCTCTGACAACCCGTGAGATCGAACGCTACTGCACGCTGGACGAGGCCGATCACCGTTTGCTGGAACAGGCGCTGGAACGGTTGGGGCTGTCGCCGCGCGCCTATCACCGCATCCTAAAAGTCGCCCGCACCATCGCCGATCTGGCCGGCAGCGAAGGCATCCGAACCCCGCATCTCACCGAAGCGCTCAGCTACCGTGCGCTGGATCGAACGATCCTGCGCTGAGGTCGTCTTATAGCCATCCGTCCCGTCACCAGCGAGAACGCCATGCCACGCCACGCTAACCGTTTGCGGTCGAACCCAGCAGCCCGGTTGCTCCGGCTGCGCCAGGGGTCGGGGTGGGCGCTGTGGGTATTGCTCTGGATCGCCGCGCTCCCCGTGCAGGCCCAGGTTTCCGAAGCCAAGGTGGCGGCGCTGGTGGAGGCGTTGCGGCTGTCCGCGCCGGAGGCCGAACCCGACTCCGGCCTGTACGGCGACTGGCGGGTCAAACCGGAAAATATCAAACGCTGGTCCAAGGTTTGTCTGAACCGGGAAGTCACCCCGGAACAGTTCGCCGCCGATCAGGCCTTGGCCCGTCAGGTGCTGGTTTGCGTGATGGACGGCGTGTTGCGCGATCAGTTGGCCGCCAGCGACGAAAACGAAATCGTCGCCGTACAACGCGCTGCCGCCTGGTGGCTGACCGGCGAACCAGAGCGCTACCGCAGCGCCGGCGCTGACGCCTACACCCTGAAAGTGCTGGAAGCGTATTTGCGGTTTTTGTGATGGCAGCCGCTCCGGCGGCTTTCGGCGCAGCCGCCATCGCGCCCAGTTCACGCCACTTTCACGAACGCGCCCACGCTGAGATCATCCAGATTGAACAGCAGCCGGTTGCCGAACTCGATCAGGGTATTTTGCAGCCGGTCCATGACGAAGGTGCCTTGAAGGTCACCGAAGTCGAACATGGCCTGTGCCACTTCCAGGAGCTCTACCCGTTGGCCAGTTTCGGCGCTGATAAAGGAATGCAGCCCGTCGGTGGCGACCGCCACGGTCGGAAAGGTCGCCAGATCGAAACTGAAGGCGACCGGCGTATCGAAGCGCTCTTGCCGGCTCGAAACGTCCGCCGCCTGACCCCGATAATGGATTGTTTGCGCCGATTCGGGATTGCCGACTGCCTCCTGATACAAGACTTGGCGGTCGGGCTCCAATAAATAGGACAGATAATAAGGGGCATTTTCGGCGTATTCGACCTCGATGACGGTCAGTTCGCCATCGGCGCGGCGGGTGGCGATGCAGCCATCCCCGTATAAGTGCACGTAAACGGTCGCGCCATCGCACCAAGCCACCAGCAGGGTAGCGTCCAAGACCTCGGGATTCAGGTTCAGCTCCCGTGCCTGCCGCGCCGCGCGCTGGATGATCCGGCGGCCCAAGTCCCAGTGCTGAGTAGCGAGTTCGGGGCCATCGCGCGGGATTTGCGCGTAGCGCGCCAGCTCCTGGCGCGCGTTCAGCACCAGCAAGCGCGCCCCCACATCGCTATTGGGAGACGCGGAACAGCCGTCGGCCAGAATGACGTGAGGAAAAGGTTGCCAACCCTGGCAGACATAATCCTGACAATACCAATGAACCTTACCGATGGTGTAATACGAATCTAGGGCAACGGTCATGCTGGCTCCATCAGCGCGGGGCTGTATTCAACACGGAATCGACCGCCGGAAGCGGATCTCATCCGTCGCACACGCCGCCCCACTGCGGGCAAGGGGGTCAGATTCTCGAACATCCGGGCCGGGGCGGCGGCGCGGAATGAAGGGTCCCTCACAAGGGGGTTCCAGTAGCATACTATCACTATGCCCTTGTTCGGATGGGACCGGCGCAATGGCTGGAAATTCCGCGATCCAGAACCGACCGGTCCGACTCACTGCTGCCGGAGACCTGCCCCCATGAGCGAAGCCCCGATTCCCGCCGAACTCGTCAACCGCCTCCGCGCCGCCCGCCGGGTGGCGGTCCTGACCGGCGCCGGCATTTCCGCCGAAAGCGGCGTGCCGACCTTTCGCGAGGCGCAGACCGGCTTGTGGGCGCAATACAACCCGGAAGAACTCGCCACGCCGGACGCCTTCCGGCGCGATCCCAGGCTGGTTTGGGAGTGGTACGCCTGGCGTCAGGGTCGGGTCCGACAGGCCGAACCCAACGCCGGACACCGGGCGCTAGTCGACATGGAACGGCGCGTTGCCGAGTTCACGCTGATTACCCAGAACGTGGACGGTTTACACCGGCGCGCGGGCAGCCAGCATTTGTTGGAACTGCACGGCAACTTGTTCCGCACCAAATGCTTCAGCGAAGAGCGGCCGGTGGAAAGCTGGCCCGACAGCGACGAAATTCCACCGCGCTGCCCGCATTGCGGCAGCTTGTTGCGCCCGGATGTGGTCTGGTTTGGCGAAAGTCTACCGGTAGAGACGCTGCGCACAGCGGAGCACGCGGCCAAGAGCGCCGAGGTGTTTTTCAGTATCGGCACCTCCGCCCTGGTTTATCCCGCCGCCGATTTACCGTTTGCCGCGCTCGCCGCCGGGGCGACGGTGGTGGAGATCAACCCGCAACCGACCCCGCTCAGCGCGCAAGTCAGCTACAGCCTGAACGGCGCGGCGGGCGCGGTGCTGCCGGCGCTGGTCGCCCGAGCCTGGGAAACGGCGTGAGCGCTATCAGCCCCTCGCTCAGCCGAAACGCCGCGAGACGGCTCCGGCCGTTTCCAGCCAGCGGCGGCAATAAACCCCGTCGGGATCGCGGTGCGCCGCCTGCTCGGCGGAATTCAAGCGGCCCGGCCGATCGAAAGCGCGCCAGCGTCCGGTCACCTCCATCCAGACCGCCAGATTGACGCTGGGATCGTCGTCCAACAGTTGCGAGGCGAACCAGGCCGCGCCCCAACGCCAATCCAAACCCAGCTCATGGCAGAGGTAACTGGCCACCAAGCGCCGGCCGAAGGATGACAGATGGCCGGTCAGCGCCAGTTCGCGCAAATGGGCGTCCACGAACGGCTCGCCGGTTTCCCCCCGCCGCCAGAGTTCGAAGCGCTCCCGTAACCCCTCATCGTCCCAAGCTGGCGGCCGGCCGGATTGCTCGTCCCACTCGCCGCGCTTGATCGCCAAGAACCGGCAGAAATCCCGCCGTTGCAGCTCGCTGATCGCGGCGTTCGCCAGTTCGCCGGCCCACATCGTCAGCCCGGAATAGTTGACGTACTGATAAATCCGCCGGGGCGACAGCGCCCCGCGCGCCAGCCAAGGCCCGAAGCGGTCGGCCCGTGCGGCGGCCTCACCCGCGCCGCCGCGCAGCGTCTCCAGGGAGGCCCGCCGCCCTTGCACGAACTCCTCCAGCCGCGCGACCGCCACGGTCGCGCCACCCTTGAAGCCGGTCTGTTGGCCAGGGTCGGACACGGCGGACAAGCCCAGCGCCTGAACCAGGGTCGCCAGGGTGGGAGTATCCAAGCCGTCGGGATACGCGGGCAGCTTCTGCAAGGGCGGCAACGGCGCGCGCGGCTCACCGCTCACCGTCACCGCTTCCTGAAACTGCGCGAAGGATTCGGGTAGATTGGCGGCGGGAAAGGGCAAATCATCGGGATGGACCAGCGTGCTGACCCGGAAACCGCGCAGCGATACCCCCAGCGGTTCCAATGCCGCAGCCAGCCGCCGCTCGACTTTCACCGCCTCGCCCCACACGTCGCGCTCGGCGAACACTTCCCGAACGCCCAGGGTTTGCGCCAAGGCGGGAATCACTTTTTCCGGTTGGCCCAACACCACATGTAAACCGCTGCCCCGCGCTTCCAGCCCCGCCCGTAAATCCTCCAGACATTCGACCAGAAACCGCGCCCGCAGCGGGCCGGTCAGCGGAAATCCCGAGGGTTGGATTTCGAATTGCGCCGGATCGAGGCAGTAAACCGGCACCAACACCTGCACGGTGTCGGCCAGCAACGCCAGCACTTCGTGATCGTGCAAGCGTAGATCGTTGCGAAACCAAATGATCGCACGTCGTTCAGTCATCGTTCGCTTCCTCGGGTGGCCGTATCGCGCGCCATTGTTTTTGTCGTATTTTATCGCGCAAATTCAATTCCCGGCCCCGTTCGTCGTCGGTCGGACCAAAGACCGGCCCAATCTTTGCCAGCATTAACGAAATACTGTAGCGCACTTCATCAGGAGAAAGTCGCCTCATGCCGCTCTTCGAACCCAAGCCAGCCCATCTGATCCTCGCCGATGGCGCGCGGCTCGCCTACCATCGCAGTCTTGGCGCGGTGCCGGGCGTGATTTTTCTGGGCGGTTTCACCTCGGACATGACCGGCCTCAAGGCCACCGCGCTGGAACGTTGGTGTCGGGGGCGCGGCCAAGCGTTCATCCGTTTCGACTACTCCGGTCACGGCGGATCCAGCGGCCGTTTCGCGGACGGCACTATCGGCCGCTGGGCGCGGGAAGCCCTCGCCGTGTTGGACGAGCTGAGCGACGGGCCCCAAATCCTGGTCGGTTCGTCGATGGGAGCTTGGTTGATGCTGTTGACGGCGCTGGCGCGACCGGAGCGGATCGCCGCCCTGCTCGGTCTGGCGTGCGCCGCCGACTTCACCGACTATTTGCTTTGGGAGCGACTGGATGAAAATTTGCGAGAGCGCTTGCGGCGGGAGGGGGTTATTTGCCTGCCGTCACCCTACGGCGAGCCTTACACCATCACCTCGAATTTGCTTGAAGAAGCGGAACAGCATCGCCTGCTCGACCGGCCGACGCTGCCGATCACCTGTCCGGCGCGGTTGATCCACGGCATGAAGGATGCCGATGTGCCGTGGCGGGTCAGCGTGCAAGTCGCCGAACGGCTGGCCGGTTCCGACGTGCGGGTGCTGCTGCTCAAGGACGGTGAGCATACTCTGTCCCGCGAACAGGATCTGGTGGTGCTGACGCGCACCCTGGGCGAGCTGCTGGCGGGTCGCTGAACCCCGTTCAAGCGTACCGTCCACCGCCCTATTGGGCCGTTCGTTACCGCGAGTCCGCCACCGGATCAACCCTATCGCCCACGCTTGATTTCATGCGCTGATAGTCACATTTTAGATACTATTGCTTGAACAGCAAACGTGACAATTTGTCGCATTTATTGTCAGACAATAATGCCTTATAATATATCCGCCTTTAAGAACAAAGCGGCTCCTTTAGCCGTTAGTTAATACTTAAAAAAACAGGAGATTGCCCTGATGAAACACCCTTATCGCTCGCTTTCGCTGCAGAAACTAGACCGGGGAATCCGCCCGGCCCGGCCCAAGCAACAGCTACCCCGGCGCATCACCACCGACGATCCCGCGCTCTCGGTGATGACGGACCTGTGCCAAGTCACCGCCGTCACCACCGACCTCACGACGCCGCTCGGCAAGGCCGTGGATTTGATGGTCAAGCGGCGGGTCCGCATCCTGCTGGTCTGCGACGCGGACGATAACATTCTGGGCGTGCTGACCAGCCGCGACATCGACGGCGAGAGAGCCGCCCGGATCGTGGCCAAAGCCGGTTGTGCCCGCGAGGATTTGCTGGTCTCCGATGTCATGACCTTACGGCCGAAACTGGAAGTGCTGATGATGGAAGACGTGCTGGGCGCGCGGGTCGGCGATATCGTCGCGACTTTGCGGCAAGTCGGTCGCCAACACGCGCTGGTGCTGGACATCGATCCCGAAACCGACATCCCGGCGATCCGTGGCATTTTCTCGCTGGCGGAAATCGGCGTGCGGCTGGGCCTGACGATCAACCCAGCGCGGCAACCGACGACCTACGCCGAACTGGAAAGCGCCGGAATGGCCATCTGATTCGCCGCTCTTTTCGGCGGGCGCGTGGAGGGGAAAAGCGCGGCACCGAGAAGCCGACGTCGCCGCCTCCACAGCCAGCGCCGACTTCCACCCAAAATTGAAGTCGCATGTTGGCTGGGAGGGCGTCGCTCTGTTGCTTGCCGACAGCCGCAGAGTATGCCGGCGGCAACCGTGTCCACCAGCCCTGCAACATCGACGGTTTATCCCGAAACGCGCCCGCCGAAGAGGCTACCCGCTCCCGATAGCGACTCAAACTCGCAACCGCTTCACCATCTGCTGTAACTGTTTTACCTGGTCCAGCGAAACGGTCGGACCATAGCGCAACACCGCATAAAGCCGACCGATTTCCCGCACCGGCCCCGCCAGTTCAGGCCGGCTGACAGCCACGCGCTCGGCGAACGCCAGCGGTCCTTCCCGAGCGTCGCGCGCCAGCCCGCGCCGGGCCAGTCGAGCGCAAAACCGTTGCCAAGCCCGCACCACCGGATCGCGGGAACTCTGACTCCGCCAGCGCCATCCGGCAACCAGCAGACTGAAACCGCCGAGCGCCGCCGTCATCGCAATCGTCATATCCGCCCAATCCACCGGCCCGAAACCCAATCCCGACAGAAATTCCTTTTGCCGGTCTGGCCCATAGGCCAACACCCACTCATTCCAGGAATTGTTCAGGGAATCCCAACCCATCGCCAGTTGCCGCAACCATTCGCTGTCGCCGCCGCGCCGGATCAAGAACGGCAGATTCTCGGCATCGGCCACGGCGGCGTAGAGCCCCTCCTGTATCCGATTCGGCGCCACCGCGCCGGTGGGGTCCACCCGCACCCAGCCCTGCCCTTCCAACCAAACCTCGGCCCAGGCGTGCGCGTCGGACTGGCGAACGATCAGATAATCGCCGAAGGTATTGCGCTCCCCGCCCTGATAGCCGGTCACCACTCGCGCCGGCACTCCAGCCGCCCGCATCAGGAACACGAACGCGCTGGCGTAATGCTCGCAAAAGCCCTGGCGGGTGCGGAACAGAAATTCATCCACGCCATCGCCGCCCAGCAAGGGCGGCGTCAGGGTGTAATAAAACGCCTGCTCCCGAAACAGCAGTAGCGCGGCGTTCATCAGCGCTTCGGGACGCGCATCGCGCGTCCGCCATTCCGCCACCAGCTCGCGGGTCCGCCGATTGCCCCACGACGGCAAGCGCAGGGCGCGGGCTCGTTCCGGCGCTTCCAGATCGCCGGTGCGATACTTGAGATAGGACCGCATCGGGTAACGGTACACCTCGTTGACCGGCTGCTGGCGCAGCAACTGGAACGAGGGCGTCATGCCGGCTTGCGGCGGCAAACTGGCCGGAAGATCGAGCGCGAACAGCCAAATCCGGTTGCTGGGCTCCAGAATCACCGAGTAGTCCAACGCCGCGCCTTCGGGCGTAAACGGAATCGGGGCATTTCGGGGCGCGCCCTCGCCGGCGGTCCAACGGCGGCCGTCGAAATTCCACAGCACCGGCCCGCGCCAGTAAAGCTCGCGCGGCGGCGGGATGGGACCGGTGAAGCGCGCCCGAAACGCCACCGCGTCGGATTTGATCAGTTCGCTGACCGTGCCGGGCATCATCTCGTCGGACAACCCGGTGCGGCCCTTGTAAGCATCCTTCGGCAACCCCCACAGCGGTCCGGGAATGCGCGGGAACAAAATGAACAGAATCAGCATCACCGGGATGGCTTGCAGCGCCATCTTGCCGGCCAGCCGCAGCGGAGCCAGCGCCCCGAGCCCCGCGTGCTGGCGGTGGATCATCACCTGCGCCGCCAACATCGCCAAGACGACCGCGAACAGGTAAGCGACCATCGGAATTTCCTGGCTGTAGAGCAGGTTGCTCATCACCAGCAAATAACCGAGAAACACCAGCACCACCCCATCCCGCAAGCCGCGCGTCTCCAACAGCTTGCAGGCGGTCATCGCGACCAGCAAAGCCACTCCCGCGTCGCGGCCGAACAAGGTCCGAAAATCGATCAACACGCCGGCGCCGGCCAACACGGCCACGACCAGCAACAGCCAGCGCGACGGCAACGGTCGATCCCGCAGCGCCAGAAAGCCGCGCCAGCCTGCGACGGCAAAAAAAAGCACCGTCAGCCAGGCCGGCATTTCCCGGGCATGCGGCGCGACCGCCAGCCCCAATGCGGCCAGCAGCCACACCAGAGCCGTTAGCGTCAGCGGCTCAGCCGGCGGTGTGGCGGGTTTTTCCCGTTGTCGGTTTCCCGGCTTCCACAGCGTCATCGGCACGAGGGAAATCTTCGCGATAGGTGAACAGGGCCAGCGCTTCCAGACAGCGGCGGCGCTGGGGATCGCCGCGCGCCGGCGGAACGTTCGAACCCGGTAACCGCAAGCCGTATTCGTGGCCGTCGTTTTCGGCTTTCAATACCCATTGACAGAGCTGTTCGAGGCGCGGTTCCACGTTCTCGACGCCCAGCAACCGCCAATCGAGCCACAGTTCCGGCCGCGCCTGATCGATGAAGCGTTTGACCAACAACCGATCGGTGCGGGTCGCCGCTTTCCAGGCGATCCGGCGCGGCGAATCGCCTGGCGCATACTGCCGAAAGCCGGCGTAGTCCTCGCTGCCCGCCCCCAGCTCGTGCAAACCGCTGCCCGGGGTGCCCGACAGCGCCGCCGGCAGCGGTCGCCGGCCGCGAGGCCGGGGATAAACCAAGGCGGCACTATCGAATTCCACCCAACTCCACGACTGAAACAAGCCGAGCGGAAAGCGGGTCATGACCCGCACATGACCCGGCCGCAACCAGCCGCGCCGTTCGGCGGGAACAGCCAGGGTGACCGGCACCGAACTCTGCGCCGGGACATCCACATACAGCGGTTCCCGATCCCGCCATTGCAGGGCGATGCCGTGGCGCGGCGTCCGACGCGGATTTTCCAGCCGGAAACCGAAGCGGGCATCCTGGCCGGCGAATACCGGCTCGGCGCCGTTGCCCTGGATGACGAGGCCCAACAGGTTGTCGTGCGCCTGCCACATGGTGTTCAAGGCCACCGCCGTCAGCAGAAACGTAAAGGCGAAGCCCATGCTGTTGCTGTAATTGATCGACCACAAGAACAGCAACAACAGCAGCAGCGCGAAAGCATAACCCTGGCGGGTCGGCAAAATGTAGATGCGGCGGCGATCCAACCGGATCGGTCCGTGAGCGGGTCGTTGGTGGCGGGTCACCCAAGCCTCGAAACGACTTCGCCAATCCTTCAGCATCGCGCGGCGCTCAAGCCGGCAACGCCACGGAGGCCAGCAGATGCCCGACCAGATCGGCCGGCGATTGTTCCAAGCCGTCTTCGCCGGGATGCAAGCGATGGCTGACCGCCGCCGCCAACACGGCCTGCACGTCCTCCGGCAAGACATGGCCGCGCCGGTGCAGCAACGCCCAAGCCCGCGCCGCCCGCAGCAACCCCAAGCCGGCGCGGGGCGACAGGCCGCCCCGGAAGCGGCTGGACTGACGGGAAAACGCCAGCAGCGCCTGCACGTAATCCAGCAGCGGCGGCGCGACGTGCACGCCGCCCACTTGCCGTTGCGCCTGGTGCAACTGTGCGGGCGTCATCGCGACCGGCAAGCGCGCCAGCAGATCGCGCCGATCCTCACCCTCCAGCAGCACCCGTTCGGCCTGCGGGTCGGGATAGCCCAACTCGATCCGCATCAAAAACCGGTCCAACTGCGACTCAGGGAGCGGAAAGGTGCCGATCTGGTAGGACGGGTTCTGGGTGGCGATGACGAAAAACGGTTCCGGCAACGGCCGGGTTTCGCCTTCGATCGTCACCTGCCCCTCCTCCATCGCTTCCAGCAGCGCGCTCTGGGTTTTGGGCGTGGCGCGGTTGATTTCATCGGCCAAAATCAATTGGGCGAAAATCGGGCCGGGGTGAAAGACGAAGGCTTCGCGCTGACGCTCGTAGACCGCCGCGCCGAGAATGTCCGCCGGCAGCAAGTCGCTGGTGAACTGGATGCGCTGGTAGTGCAAGCCGAGGCTTTGCGCCAAGGCGTGCGCCAGAGTGGTCTTGCCCATGCCGGGCAGGTCTTCGATCAGCAGATGGCCGCGCGCCAACAAACAGGCCACGGCCAAACGGATGGCGTGCTCCTTACCCAGAATGATGGACCCGACCTGGTGGACCGTGAGTTCCAGCCGATCTTCAAAGGCGGTAGCCACGTCAAGCCTGCCGGTGCAATTCGGACTTGAAGCGCTTGAAATTCTCCACGTAGCGGCCGGCGGTCTGGCGCAAACGTTCGATTTCCGCTTCCGATAAAGCGCGGACGATCTTGCCGGGCGAACCCATCACCAGCGAACCGTCGGGGATGACCTTGCCCTCCGGGATCAGGCTGTTGGCGCCGATCAGGCAATTGTTGCCGATCACCGCCCGGTTCATCACCAGGCTTTTAATGCCGATCAAGCTGTTATCGCCGACGGTGCAGCCGTGCAGCATGGCCAGATGGCCGACGGTCACATCCCGGCCGAGGGTGAGCAGGATGCCGGGGTCGGTATGCAGGACCGAACCGTCCTGAACGTTGGTGTTTTCGCCGATGGTGATGAGGTCGTTGTCGCCGCGCACCACGACATGGAACCAGATGCTGGCGTTCTGCTTGAGCACCACCGAACCGATGACGGTGGCGTTATCGGCGATGAACCAGTCCTCGCCGTGAAACTCGACCTTGCGGTCGCCGAGAGAATAAATCACCGCATCCTCCTGCCAGGGCCTTTCTCGTGAAAGCGTCAGTATAAACGAGATCGATTACCGGGAGGAGCAAGGGAATGGAAAAGCCGGAGGATAGAAAACCGGTGGAGTGTCAATCCACCGTGCTTTGCGACCGTCTCGGAAACCCGATTGGCGCGCCAAGCACGGTGGAACACCAAGATTACTTGGTCTTGGCCTCTAAGGCCGCAACCGGGGTATCGTCATAAACGCCCGCGCCGACGGCATAGTTGCCGGCGGGCAGCACGTAGCTGACTTTACGGTGGTTGCCTTCCGCGCCGGGCTTGGTCCATTGATACTCGACCCAACCTCCGTTGGCGCCCTTGGCGGCGGCGGCGCACAGCGACGGGCCGAGATTCTCGCCCGCCTTGCCCTTGAGGTCGGCCAGCTTCGTGCCCTTGACCTTGTCGTTCGGGTGAGCGGTCATGACGCCGGTCTTGCAATCCATCACGAAAACATAGGAGTCTTTCCAGGCCCATTTGCCTTTGGGGTCGTTATAGGCTGCCAGCGCGGCATCCCCGCCCGCCTTGACGTCGGCGGCGGCGGCTTTGACCTTGGCGACCACTTCATCGGCGGTCGCGGCGTCGGCGGCCCAGGCGCCGGCGGAAAGACCCATGGTGCAGAACGCGGCCATGCCTAGCACTAATTTTTTATTCATCTCCAAAATCTCCTTGGTTTAGTTGCTCGGGTAGTGATTACACCACCACGGGGGGTGGCGTGTAGTAACCTTAGATGCTGAAATGGTGGGACACAAGTCAAAGCGCGATATTTTGTGGGTTAATTCGGTCGAGAGCCGCCGGGCCTGCGCGCACCGCTTTCGCGCGGAGTTCGTCGCCAGGACCCAAACCGCTCATCCGGCGGACGACTGTAGCGACCATCGCAACGCCCGATTTCGACCCTCGGCCTTGGCCCGATAAACGGCGCTGTCAGCCTGTTCGATCATCTGCTTCAGCGAGTTTCCCAGGTCAGTGGTGAAACCGATGCTGACGGTCAGCGGCACGGGTTGGCCGCCGGCGGAAAGGCCGATTTTCGCCACGGCGGCGCACACGCGCTCGAAGACCCGCTCGGCATCGGTTTCGGCTTGCAGCACGGTCAAACAAACGAATTCCTCGCCGCCGTAGCGGCCGATGATGTCGGACGCGCGCAAGGCTTTATTCAACGTGGCGGCGATGGCTTTCAGCGCCTCATCGCCGACCAAATGGCCGAAGCGGTCGTTGATCCGTTTGAAATAGTCGGCGTCCACCATGCCGAGTCCGAGCAGAAAATGGCCGCGCCGGGCGTTGGCGTAGAGTTTTTCACCCAATTCCAGCAGCTGGCGCCGGTTGAGGAGCCCGGTCAGGAAATCGCAGGTGGCCGCCTCGCGCAATTGCCGCACGTAACCCATCATGTCGGTGTTCTGGTTGACCCGACACAACAGTTCCTCCACCTGGAACGGCTTGGCGATGAAATCGTTGGCGCCGGTTTTGAGCAGCAGCGCCGACAGGCCCGGTTTGGACGCATCCGACATGCCGATCACCGCCAAATCCTCGCGGCGATACTGGCGGCGGATGTGCTCGATCAACTCCAACCCGCCCATCTCCGGCATGTTGACATCGGTGATGACCAAGCTGGTATCGGGGTGCTCCGCCAGCAACCCGAGCGCCTCGTGACCGTTGCCGGCGGCGAGAATCCGGTAGCGGTAACTTTCCAGCAAGCCCTGCAAGTAACCTCGAAAGCTGCGGGAATCGTCGACCACGATCACCTTGATTTGGCGGTTGCGCCACAAACGCCCGATCGTGCGGGCGACCTGTTCGATATCGCCGAGGTCGCGCTTGATGAAATAGTCCAGAACTTGCTTGGCGAGCATGGTTTCCCGCAGCGCGGGGTCCACGAAACCGGTGAGCACGATCGCGGGTATGCCATGGCTTCGCACCAGATCGACGACCCCGCCGTTGGGGGCATCGGGCAGGTTAAGGTCCAGCACGGCGCAGAAAAACCGCTCGGGACACCCGGCGAGTTGCGCTTCGGTCTCGGCCAGAGACCCCACGCCCACCACCGCCAATCCGTACCAATCGTTGAGATAGGACGCCAGCAGCCCCCGCAAGGCTCGGCTGTCCTCCACCACGAGCACCGTACCGGTCTCTTTGCTGTCGCTTCCGTGATCGCTTTGCATAGAATTGCATCCCCGCCTATCATTTGCGGCCTTCCCGTCGCTTCAGGCTTCCGGCATGTCCGAAATAGTTTATAGGGTTAGCATCGTTATTTGAATTTTCATTAGCAATTTGATGCATTGATCGGGCGACCGCATTCGACCGAAATCTCAATTCCAATCGCCCCACAGGGTCTGTACCGCCGCCAAGGCGGCGACACCGGCGGTTTCGGTCCGTAGAATGCGTGGCCCGAGCCGGACGCCGGTAAATCCCCCCCTGCCGGCCCGCGCGATTTCCGCCGGGCCGAGCCCGCCTTCCGGGCCTACCAGCAAGGTCAGCCCGTGAATGGGTGCTGGCAGCTCGCGCAAGCCCTGACGCGCCGTCGGATCGAGCAGCACGCGCAAATCCCGCTGCGCGGGCCGCGCCAGCCAATCCGCCAGCGCCAGCGGCCGCCGCAATTCCGGCAACCGGCTGCGGCCGCACTGCTCGCAGGCGCTGATGATGATGCCGCGCCAGTGCTGGACTTTGCGCGCCAAACGTTCGCCGGCCAAATCGACCCCACCGCGTTCGGTAAACAGCGGCTGCACGGCGGTCACGCCGAGTTCGACCGCCTTTTGCAAGGTGTAATCCATCCTGTCGCCGCGCGAGATCCCCTGGGCCAATACGATCCGCAACGGCGGCTCCGCTTCGCTGGGCAGCGCCTCCGTCACTCGCGCGCGGGCATCGCGCTTGCCGACTTCCACGAGGGTCGCCGCGAACGTCCCGCCCAGGCCATCGAACAGGATCAGCGCCGCGTCGGGTTTCAACCGCAGCACCCGCCCGACATGGCCGAAAGCGGTACCGTCCAACGGCACGGTCTCACCGACCACCAGCGGTAGCGACAGATAGATTCGGGGAAGGCGGTTCAAGTCTCGCCGCGACATGCAAAACCCACTCCTGAGCTCGTCTCAAACCACCAAGGGCTCCGGTTCCAGCATGACGCCGAATTCGGTCAGAACCGATTCTTGGATCGCCCGCGCCAGTCCCAACACGTCTTGCGCTCGCGCGCCGCCGCGATTGACCAGCACCAGCGCCTGCCGGTCATGGACGCCGACCGGACCGAACAGCCTACCCTTCCAACCGCAGCGCTCGATCAGCCAACCCGCCGCCAGTTTGACCGTACCATCCGGCTGCGGGTAATGCGGCAGGTCGGAGCAGCGGGCGACGAGGCGGGCAAAGGCGGCGGCGTCCACCACCGGGTTCTTGAAAAAACTGCCGGCGTTGCCGAGATGGGCGGGGTCCGGCAACTTGCGCGAGCGAACGGCGATGACCGCATCGGCGATCTGCCGGGCCGTCGGAGCGGCTATTTTGCCGGCCTCCAGTTCGCGCGCCACATCGGCATAGCCGGTGAGCGGCCGCCAGCGTTTGGGCAAGCGAAAGGTCACGGCGGCAATCAGAAAACGGCCCGCCGCCTGTTTGAAGGTACTGTCCCGATAGCCAAACTGGCAGGCGGCCCGGTCGAACACCACGCCCCGACCTGTCGCCAGCTCCACAGCTTCCAGGGATTGAAAGCGTTCGGCCATTTCCAAACCATAAGCGCCGATGTTTTGAATCGGCGCCGCGCCGACCGTGCCGGGAATCAGCGCCAGATTTTCCAGGCCTGGCCAACCCTGCGCCAGCGTCCAAGTGACGAACTCATGCCAGTTTTCGCCCGCGCCCGCCCGCACGATCCACGCATCAGGGTCTTCAGCGACCAGCGCCCGCCCCGGAATCCGCACATGGAGCACCAGCCCATCAAAATCGCCGGTCAGGATCACGTTGCTGCCGCCCCCCAGAACAAAGCGCTGCAAATAGCGCCATTCCGGGGTGACGATCAGCGCGGCGAGCTGGTCCAGGGTTTCGATGGCCGCAAACCAAGCGGCGCGGGCCGGCAGACCGAAGCTGTTCAGCCGATGCAGGGGCACGTCGCGCCGGAGCAGCTCGGCAGCCACTATCCGTCCCCCTCAGCGCAGGGCGTGTCCCAGATCGCCGACGAATTGATCGACCGCCTCGGGAGTGGTGTTCCAGGAGCACATCAGGCGGACGCCGCCGACGCCGATGAAGGTGTAGAACTGCCAGCCTTTGGCCCGCAACGCCGCAATGGCCGCCGCCGGCAATTGCAAAAACACGGAATTCGCTTGGCGGGGAAACATCAGGCGCAAACCGGCGATCGCTTGCAGCCGTTCGGCGAGATAGGCGGCCATCTGGTTGGCTTGGCGGGCGTTGCGCAGCCAGGCCCCCGTTTCCAGTAGCCCCAACCAAGGCGCGGCGATGAAGCGCATCTTGGAAGCCAGTTGCCCGGCCTGCTTGCACCGATAAGCGAAATCGGTCGCCAGTTCCCGATCGAAGAATATGATGGCCTCACCGACCGCCATGCCGTTCTTGGTTCCGCCCAGACACAACACGTCCACCCCGGCTTGCCACGTCGCTTGCGCCGGAGTCTTTTCCAGCGACACCAAGGCATTGGCGAACCGCGCGCCATCCATGTGCACTTTCAGCTGGTAACGGTCGGCCAAATCGCGCAAGGCGTGCAGTTCGTCCAGCGTGTAGACCGTCCCCAATTCGGTCGCCTGCGTGAGGCTGATCACCTTGGGTTTGGGGTAGTGAATATCCGAGCGCCGGGTGATCAGCCGCCCGACATCGGCCGGATCGAGCTTGCCGTTTTCGCCTTGCGCCAGCAACAGCTTGGAACCGTTGGAGGCGAATTCCGGCCCGCCGCATTCGTCGGTTTCAATGTGGGCGGTTTCGTGGCAGATCACGCTGTGGTAGGACTGGCACAGCGCCGACAGCGATAGCGAATTGGCCGCCGTGCCGTTGAAGACGAAGAACACCTCGCAGTCGGTCTCGAACAGCTCGCGAAACCGGTCTGCGGCGCGCTGGGTCCAGCCGTCGTTACCGTAGGCCGGCGCGTCACCCCGGTTGGCCGCCAGCCAATAGTCCAGGGCTTCAGGGCACATGCCCGAGTAGTTGTCGCTGGCAAACTGGCGCACTGGCGGATTCATGGGGGCTCTCGGGGTGGCGGGGCTTAAAAAATAGCGCAGTTCCGGAAAGGGCCACAAGCGCGACCGGCGCCCTCGCCCATAAAAAAACCCGCCACGAGGGCGGGCTGTGAAACGCTCGTGCTCAGGCGGCGGGCAGGCTAGCCCGCAGTTTCTTCATGGCGTTATTCTCTAACTGCCGGATTCGTTCGGCGGACACCTTATATTCAGCGGCCAACTCATGCAAGGTCGGCTTGTCGTCGTCCAGCCAGCGGCGTTGCACGATAGCGCGACTGCGCGGGTCCAAACGGTCCAGCGCTTCGCCCAACTGGAGGGCCGTCTGATCCTCCCAGTCATCCCGCTCCAGCGCATCGGCCGGATCGGCGTGCTCGTCCCGCAGATAGGCCGACGGCGTATAAGGTTCATGTTCGGCGTCGGCGTCGGCTTCTGGGGCCGGATCGAACGACACATCGTAACCGCTCAACCGCGATTCCATCTCCGTGACCGACTCGGCGCTCACGCTCAATTCGCGGGCCACCGTGGCGACTTCCTCGCCGTTCAGCCAGCCCAGGCGCTTCTTGGCGCCGCGCAGCTTGAAGAACAGCTTGCGCTGCGACTTGGTGGTGGCGACCTTGACGATCCGCCAGTTGCGGAGGATGAACTCGTGAATTTCCGCCCGAATCCAATGGACCGCAAAGGACACCAGCCGCACCTCGTGCGCCGGGTCAAAACGTTTGACCGCCTTCATCAGTCCGACGTTCCCTTCCTGGACCAAATCGCCCAACGGTAGGCCATAACCGATGTACCCGCGCGCGACGTGCACCACGAAGCGCAAATGAGCCACGATCAGCTGCTGCGCCGCCGCCAAGTCACCGTTCAACCGCAAACGCCGGGCGAGAGCCTGTTCTTCCTCGGCGCTCAACACCGGTACTTGGCTGACGGTCTGGATGTAACTTTCCAGACTGTCGACCGGAGCGGGCAGGTGCTGCAGGTGGGGAACCAGCGAGGTGGTCATCGTCATCGTCATTCCTCCTTTCCCTAAAATTCGACACCGTTCATTTTAGCACTCCCATACTGGGAGCGCCAAATCAGCAAAAAGTTTCCTCACATTTCACTCAGCTATTATCCGCCGTCTCATCCAGCAGAGCGGTCACGAATTCGCCGGCGTCGAACTCGCGCAAATCCTCGATCCCCTCGCCGACCCCGATAAAGCGGATCGGCAGGCCCAACCGGCGGGCGATCGCGAACACGATGCCGCCCTTGGCGGTGCCGTCGAGCTTGGTCAGAATCAAGCCGGTCACGCCGACCGCCTCGTGGAACTGTACCGCTTGGTTCAGCGCGTTCTGGCCGGTGCTGGCGTCCACCACCAACAGCACCTCGTGCGGGGCCTCGGCGTCGACCTTGCCGGTGACCCGCTTGATCTTCTTGAGCTCTTCCATCAGGTTCGACTGGGTGTGCAAGCGGCCGGCGGTATCGGCGATCACCACATCCACCTGACGGGCCGTGGCCGCTTGAACCGCGTCGTAGATCACCGAGGCGGAATCGGCCCCGCCGTGCTGGGCGATCACCGCGATCCGGTTGCGCTCGCCCCAGACCTGCAACTGTTCGACAGCGGCGGCGCGGAAGGTGTCGCCGGCCGCCAGCAATACCGAAAACCCGTCGCTTTGCAGTTTCTTCGCCAACTTGCCGATGGTGGTGGTCTTGCCGACCCCGTTGACACCGACCGTGAGGATGACGTAAGGCCGGGATTCGCTGGGCCGCCACGGCTGTTGACAAGGGCTCAAAATAGCCAACAATTCATCGTGCAGGGTTTGGATCAGCGCCGGGATGTCGGTCAACTGCCGGCGCGAGACCCGCTCGGTCAGCCGCTTCATCAGATGGTGGGTGACATCGACCCCGACATCCGCCAACAACAGGCGACTTTCCAATTCTTCCAGCGTCCCCTCGTCCAGCGCCCGACCGGCGAACAACCCGGCCAAGCCTCCGACCAAGCCCCGCCGGGTGCGCCGCAAGCGGTCGCGCAGATTGGCGAAAGGCCGGATTGCCGCCGGTCCGGCGGACGCTTGCGCTGCGCGCTCCTTGCGAAACGGCAGGTGGATCGGCCGATTCAACACCTCGAACAGGCTGGATTTCTTGCGCTCCGGCGGTTCGATCGGAGGCGATGAACCGGTGAAATCGTGTTTGGATTCGGGCATGGGGCTTCAAAGTTACCGTTATACTGGTTGGGAACGGAACTTATCGTACCATTTCAGTCTGTTTTACGCAGGCTCCCATTCAACGTTCAAGCTCATGTCCAACACCCTCAAGCCACTGCTGCTCCTTTTCCTTTTGGGCGCTCCCACCGCTTTTGCGGCCACGCCCGTTCACGAATTCACTCTCGACAACGGTTTGAAAGTGTTGGTGCGCGAGGACCACCGCGCCCCGGTGGTGGTTTCACAGGTCTGGTACAAGGTCGGCTCCAGCTACGAGCCGAGCGGGATGACCGGCATTTCGCACCTGCTGGAACATTTGATGTTCAAAGGCACCCCGAACGTGCCGGGCGGGGAGTTCTCCCGGCTGATCGCGGCCAACGGCGGCGACGAAAACGCCTTCACCAGCCGCGACTACACTGCGTACTTCCAGCAGGTGCCGAAGGAAAAGCTGCCCGAGATGATGCAGCTCGAGGCCGACCGCATGCGCCACCTCAACGTCGACGCCAAGGAGTTCGCACAGGAGATCAAGGTAGTCATGGAAGAGCGCCGCATGCGCACCGACGACAATCCACAGTCCAAGCTGTTCGAGCAGATGAACGCCGTCGCCTTCCAGGCCCACCCCTACCGCCGCCCGATCATCGGCTGG
>DPWB01000400.1 GCA_003527885.1 Candidatus Competibacteraceae bacterium | reverse complement strand
GCCGAGCAGGCCCAGTTCGCCCATCTCGCGGAAGACGTTCGGGTCGGTGCTTTCGTGGCGAAAAGCCTGCTGGACGCGCGGGGCCAACCTTTCCCGACAGTAAGCGCGCGCGGCGTCGCGCACCATCCGTTCCTCTGCGGTGAGTTGCCGATCCAGCAGCAGCGGATCGTCCCATTGAAATTTCATGATCGTTCACCTCTCTCAAGTGGCCGTGCACCGGTCTCATGGTTGGCAAAATTCCGTTTCGAGAAGATGATGGTCCGGTTAATCGAGCAACAATCAACCCGGCAGCACTTCCCGGAACGGCTGGAAAGCGTCGAACACGGGCCACAAACGCCTGGTGGCAAGCTCCAGAAACCCGCGCTGAGAGCAATGGCTGAAGCGTTTGGCGATGGCTCTCAAACGCGGACCGGTTCGGAAACTGCCTTTTGAAACGGTGTTAGGGAGGTTGTTTATGAGCGAAAAGATCAGCAAGACCGAGGCCGAATGGCGCGCCCAACTGACCGCCGAACAGTTTGCCATTTGCCGCCAGAAAGGCACGGAGCGCGCCTTTACCGGCGAGTATCACGATTGTCACGAACCGGGCGTTTACCGCTGCGCCTGTTGCGGCAAGGCGCTGTTCGATTCCGGCGCCAAGTTCGATTCCGGCAGCGGCTGGCCCAGCTTCTGGGAGCCGGTCCAGGCGGCCAGCGTGGCCACCGCCGAAGACCGCAGCCTGTTCATGCGCCGCACCGAGGTGTTGTGCGCGGATTGCGGCGCGCATTTGGGCCACGTTTTCGATGACGGCCCGCAACCCACCGGCCTGCGCTACTGCATCAATTCGGCGGCTCTGAAGCTGGATAAGGCGCGTAAGCCTGATTCGGCTTGACCGAATCTTGTTGCCGCCACGCCGTCTGGCTGTTCAGGACCGAATAGCAAGCGGCGGGTAAATTTTCCGTCGAGGGCGGCCTGGGTTTCTTGTGGGACGGTTTTTTGGGCGCGAGCGCGGCCTGCACGATATCGCGGACCCAATTGTTCAGGTCGGGATCGCAGCCGTCGCCGGGCGGAAACGGTTTCTGCGACTGGCATTGGCCAGAATCGGGGGGACAGGCCAACCGGACGTGAAAATGCGCGTCGTGCCCCCACCAGGGCCGCACCTTGCTCAGCCAGCGTCGGTCGGTTTCGCTGTCGCACAGCGCCTTTTTGATGATGGCGTTAACGAAAATGCGATCGACTTCGGGCGATAGCGCCGCCTGTTTCAAAGTGTCCCGATAGCGCGGCGACCAGTTGGCATGATTGAGGGCGCCTTCAGTGGCGACGATCATCGACGGAGCCCCGAACGCTTCGATGTCCTGGCGGTTGAGTACGCGGCCGCGCGGCGGTTGCATGAACCAAATGTCGGCGTCCAGCCCGACTTGATGGCTGACGTGACCGCCGGGCATCGGGCCGCCGCGGGGTTGCGCCAAGTCGCCCACCAGCAAGCGCCCGCCTTGCGCCCCGGCGTAGCGGCCCAGCCGCTCCACGAACCGGATCAGCATCGGGTGGCCGTAGTACCGGTTGCGGCTGACGCGCATGGCTTGATAGCCGTCGCCCACCAGCGGCAGCGTCGCCGCGCCGACGATGCAGCCACCGCTGGTGGAGCCGATGCTTTCAGGCCGCCCCGTCAAGGGATAAGCGACAGTACTCCAGCCGTTGCCGGCACGGGCCGGCAACGGGGCCAGCAATAGTAGTGACAGCGCCAGACTGAGCCGAACTTTCATCAAACACTCTCCCGCGTAAAATCGCCTATGACAAGCTTAGCGAATGCGCGGCGGTTTGGGCAGGGTGGAGACATGGATACGCTGCTGGAGCGGGGTAGGGCGGCGCGAGGGGTCGGCTGGCGGAGCATCCGGCCGCGCCAGCCAAGGCCGGAAAAGCCGGTCAGGCCCTGATCAGCCCGTACTTGCGGATCAGGCGATACAGATTTCGCTCGCTGATACCCAACACCTTGGCCACATAAGCCCTGTGTCCCGAATGCTTCTCCAACATTTTTTCCAGGTAGTGCTGCTCGATTTCTTCGAGGCTTGGGTCGTGATCGAAGCTCAGTGAGGTGCCGGCTGGCGCCATGGACTCGGACGTTCCGAAGGCAAGGTGTTCCGGGCGTATTTCGTGGCTGCCGCCGGACAAGATGATGGCGCGTTCGATGATGTTCCTCAATTCCCTGACATTGCCCGGCCAATCATAGGCGACCAGCTGTTTCATTGCGGCCGTGGAAACAGTTTTTTTGACTCGTAGCGGAATGTCGAGGTGGCAAGCGAAATGCTCGACCAGTTCCGCGATATCCTCGCGCCGCTCTCGCAACGGTGGAACCTGCACTAAAAAACTGGAAAGGCGGTAATACAGATCCCGCCTGAACTTACCCTCGCGGCTCAATTGTTCCAGATTGCGGTTGGTCGCGGCGACGACGCGCACGTTCGCCCGCAAATCTTTGGTGCTGCCCAGCCGGCGAAAGACCCCCGACTCCAGCACTCGCAATAGTTTGGCTTGCAGGCTAATGTCGAGTTCGCCGATTTCATCGAGAAACAAGGTGCCGCCCTCGGCGCCTTCGATAAGGCCGGGTTTCTTGCGGTCGGCTCCGGTAAACGCGCCACGTTCGTGCCCGAATAACTCTGATTCGAACAGTGAGTGATGTAAAGTACAACAATCGATCTCGATGAAATTATGGTCGGTTCTGGCGCTGCGTTGATGGATTTCATTGGCGACCAATTCCTTGCCCACGCCGCTTTCGCCTTCGATCAATACGGTGACATCGGAAGGGGCGACCGCGTCGATCAGACCGTTCACTTGCGCCAGCGCCTTGCTCCGGCCAACCATCCGCGTCTCACCGAGCGCCCGAATTTGCCGGCGATAGAATTGGTGCTCTTTGCGCAGCGCTTCCGTTTCGAGCGTGCGTTTGACGATCAATTCCAATTCGTCGAGATTGACCGGCTTGGTCAAATATTCGGCCGCGCCCTCTTTCATGGCCCGAACCGCGTTTTGCACCGATCCATAAGCGGTCAGCACGATCACCGGATATTGGTTGGCCACTTCCAAAATCACGTTGTGGCCGTCGATATCGGGCAACCGGCAATCGAGAACGATCAGGGAGGGCTCGTTGCCGGACAAGTAGTCCTTGGCGGTTTCCCAGTCCAACGCCGATCTGACCGGATAGCCCATTCCTTTCAAAAGCCGCGCCATCAAGGTGTTGAGTGTCTTATCATCTTCGATAATCAGTATGTCTTTCATCCCTAAGCACCTTTTATTAGGCTCACTCAAAAATGCTGGTATCCGCGTTGGGGAGCAGTACGGTGAAACGGGTGCCTTCTCCCAGGCGGCTGAAGACTTCGATGCTGCCGCCCCAATGCTCGACGATCGCCCGACAAATGGATAAGCCGAGCCCGGTGCCTTGCGCGCTATCGGCGCGGCGGCTGAAGAAAGGGTCGAAGATATAGGGCAGGTAATCGGGGCGAATGCCGGTGCCGGTATCCTCGAACTCCATCTCTACCCGCTCGCCATTCACACGGCTGGTTATCGTGATCGATCCACCGTCCAATATGGCGTGGAAGGCGTTTTGCACCATATTGATAATAACGATGCGAATTTCGCTATCGGCGGCCATGACGCGCGCGTCGATCGACTCTAGAAAAAGTGCGATGCTGATATTGCGCTGCGATGCTTCCAGTCGCATTAAGGACGTGGTTTCTTCAATGGCGCGGTTGACCGAAACCAATTCGGGAGAGTGACCGGGTAGCGCGCTAAGCCGCAACAAGCGTTCCGTGATATCGATGCATTTATCCATTTGGCGGTTCACCAGATGGAGATACTCGTACAGCGTTTCATCTTTCTGGTGTTCCTCGTCCCTGATTTTGAATAGCGCGTCCAAGGCGATCCGAATAGAAGCGAGCGGGTTACGGATTTCGTGGGCCACGCCAGCCGCCAGTTGTCCCAGGGTGGCCAGTTTCTGTTCGTGCGAGTATTCGACTTGTTTGGCCAAGTCGCGAATGGATTCGACAATCAACAATTGATCTTGGCCGTCGATGCGGACTTGCAGTGGCGCGCCATAGATTTCGACGTAATAGCTGCTACCGTCTCGCCGGGTAAATTGCTGGATGACTTTGACGGGATTGCCGGTTTTTTCAATCTCGATCAGCGGGCAGGTGATGAGAGTGATCGGGCATGGCGTCTCCCGATGGTGGCTCGAACGATGGCAGGCCACGCCGATCACCTCGACGGCGGGGTGGCCCAGTTGCTGGCAATAGGTTTTATTGGCTTGCAGGATTTTAAAATCGCGACCGATCACCCGAATTCCGTCTGGAACCGCATCGATCACGCTCTGTAAAAGCGCTTCTTTTTCCTTGACGACGGTCATGCTGCGGGCCAGGTTATCGGCCATACGATTGAAAACAGTGGCGAGTTGGCCGATTTCGTCTTGGCCGGTAACCGTGACGCGGGTCTCCAGTCGACCGCTGGCCAACCCTTCCACGCCCGCCACCAGTCGCGCCACCGGCGCCAGCACCGAACGTCGGATGAACCACCAGCCGCCGACCACCGCCAACAGCACTACGACCGCGCCCGATCCCATGAGCAGTCGGGTGCTGTGCAACACGCGCGCCCGGATCGTTTCCGTCTCGTGATCGACCACCAGAACCCCGTTGATGGGGTGCGTCTCGACCGGGCCGTGGCACTGTTGGCAGGCGGCTTTGTTGCGCACGGGGTGGATGCTGCGCAAGATGTTGCGCCGGGACTCGTCAACGGTGTTCAAAACGGTCTCGCGGCTTAGGTCTTCGGGCTGGAGACAGGTCGTGCAGCCCGGATCTTCGGGCTTGGCGAGCCGGGTGCCAATGCGCTGCCGGTCTGAGGAAAAGCGCACCACGCCGTCTGGATTGAGAATCATCACCAGCCGGATCATGTCTTGATTTCCCAGCCGGTCGACAATCTGGCGCAGTCCGTCGAGATCGCGTTTCAGCATGGCGTTTTCGAGCGCGGCTTGCAGGAGCTGATTGACTTCGCTCGCCGAACGGGTGCGTTCCTCCTCGATCTGGGCGTGGTAGAGGCCGATAAAAACCAGCAGAAAGAGCAGCGAGACGGCCAGTAAACCGGAGACGCTCGCCGCTACGAATTTTCGGTGGAGACTGTTGGCAATCCAGGGTTTTGCGGGCATTGCTTCACGACATCAGAGCCTCGGTTGCCATACGATGAGACGGGAATCGGTGGTTTGCAAGCCGTCGAACGGGTTCTGCTGGCGGCTGAGGTTTTGTTCGACGGTCAAGAATTTAGAAAAGGCGCTATCGGCGGCCGCCTTTTATTACAGCACTTGGTAAAGTAGGCGGGTATGCCGGGTCCGGGTGCAAATCCGACAACGTCCATCGGTGATCGGGTTGGTTACCGGAGTGTGATAGGGGGCCCCACAGGCCGTACATCGCCCCGCGATCAGGTCTACCGTGGGTGCTTGCCGCGTTTGCAGAGAGTCGAGGGAAATCGCATGTTGATCGCAAGCATCCCGACAAATACCGCAACCGGTGCACTGTTCGGCAACGAGGCGGTAACGCCAACTCTCGGCCGATCGCTCCAGGAGGATGGCTTGATGGGGGCAAAGCCGGACGCAGGCGTCGCAACCGTTGCACTGTTGCGGGTCGATGTGCGGCTGATATAAATAAATGTCGTTCGCCCCGGTGACCGGTAATCCTGTCGTTGCGGCTATGAATTTCGCTTCGGGTCCGGCCGCGTTGGCGGTGGCCTCTGACGCCGTATCCACCGCAAGTTCCAAGGCCTTGCGGAAAAAACGGCGGCGGGTCAGAACGGTTTCGGCTTGATAGGGTGTGGCCCAACGCAGGCTATCCGACCAAGCGTCCGGCTTCAGTACCGTCAAGCTCAACGGTTGCAAACTTCGACTGATCAGCAAGGCATTGACCTGTCGGATCGAATCCTGGAGGCGTTGGGTGCGCCCGCGCGGACAAGTCTCGCAGGGTGCGGCGCTCGTTACCCAGCCCGTCGCCCCGCGCCGGTACAGGCGCAGCAGCTCGTTCGGGCCGATGGCGTGCAGGCATGGAATGAGGCCCGTCTGGTCCGGCACGCCCGCATATTCGCAGGCGCGAAAAACGCTCGGCTGATCGCGCCAGAGCATGATGTCGGAAGCGCGCTGGCGGTCGCTGGTGATCGCGCCTTCCGGGCAGGCCGGCACGCACAGGTCACAACCGTCGCAAGCGCCGGTATCGATGCCGACTTTTTGGTCGTCGATGATCCAAGCGCCTCGGGGGCACGCCTCCACGCAGGCGCGACAGCTTGCGGTTTCGATGCGGGCGTGCACGCATCGCTCGCCGAGGAGGTGGGGAATCGCGACAACCGCGGCGAACCGGGTGGCCGGGCGTTGCCGCGTGGCGGGGGTGGGCGTGGCCGCTGTTGGATGCTCGTCCGACAGAACCCGAATACGGGTGGGCGTGCCGTCGGGATTCATGGTCGGAAGCGCCGGTTACCAGGAGGGTCCGGTTCCCGGTACGAAGGCCACGGGAGCCGGTATCGGTTGCCGCCGGGGCCTCATGCGCAGGGCGATGTCTTCGGTCGTGGGGCGGGGTTCGGCGAGAATCGCGGCCAGCAACTCCCGCGTTTCTTCGCAGTAGGTGGCGGTCAACAAAGCGACGGCGGCAAAATAGGCGGTCCGGCAGCGTTCGGCCACCCGTTGGCTGAATTGCGGGAGCCAGCGGAGCAGGTGCTCGTCCATGAAACGGGCCGCTTCCGCTAAGGTGTCGCCGGCTTGCGCGGAGAATAGGTGGGCGAGAAATTGCAGTTGCAGGGTCAGGTGGTCGTCGGGGCGGATGCGCCAGTTGGCGGCGGTCAACCCGTGCTTGAGGTAATAGGCCCGCACTTGAAACATCGGCTCCTGGCTCAGCAGGTTATCGTCGTCGAGCCAAACCGATTCGTAGGGGGAGGCCCGATAAGCGTGGGTGAGATAGATGTCGGCGTAGTCGGCGGCCAGTTCGTCCATGACGCTATCGTCCGGCATGGCGGGTAGCGCGGCCAGCGTGGCGCGCATGGCTTTGAGGGCTTCCGTGCCGGCCGACGATTGCAATTGCAAGCCGAGCACGAAATCGCCGGCCGGCTGCTTTAAGGAGCCCAATAGCTCGCGGGTGGGCTCGGTGTGATGGAGCAGCGCCAAAACCCGCATGTCGTCCGAGACCGCCCGGCGAAAGTCGGCGAGAACCGCATCGCCCTGCGTATCTCGTTGATCTCGAACGGCCTGGTCCGCCACCTTCATTCCACCTTGCCTTTGCTGTGCGGGACGAAGGCCATGGAGGGATGGGTCAATTCGGGATCGGCGAAGTTTTTGACGGCCCGCACCGGTTTTTCGTGAGGACCTAAAGCCGGAGTGGTCCATTCGCCGGCGAGCAGCTTGTCGATAGGCCCGACATCGAGCACCCGCATCATGCAAGCCATGACGCAATAAGGCTTGCGGCCGGCGTCGATTTCGTCCACGCAGAGGTTGCATTTTTTGACGGTGTTCTGTTCGATATCGTATTGCGGCGCGCCATAAGGACACGCGCCTTCACAGCGCCGACAGCCGATGCACAAGGTGGAGTCAATATCGACGATGCCGTCTTTCTGGCGCTTGAAAATAGCGCCGGTCGGACAGGTTGGCAAACAGGCCGGTTCCGCGCAGTGGTTGCAGGAAATATTGATCTTGTAGGCATAGACATCGGGATACTTGCCACCCTCGACATAGAGGACCCGGCGAAAACGTGGGCCGGGAGGCAAACCGTTCTTGTCTTTGCAGGCAATTTCGCAGGCGCGGCAGCCGATGCAATCGACGTTGTTGTGGATGAAACCTAACTGCATGTCGGGTTTCACCGGCGTGTAGACTTCCTTGCGACGCTTGACCGCTTCCTTGATGGCGGCTTTTTTGTCGGTTTCCGGGATCTCGGCCAAGGGTCAACTCCTCAGGCTTGTCATTGGTCGCGTCTGAACACGTGCGAGCGCGCCGTGGCCAACTGGTCCCACCCTGGGCGGTGCGAAAGCTCGGTTTTTTTGACGTTCACCAGTACGGTGTTGTAGGCGAACGCCCCCGCCGGACTGGGCTCGTCGAGGGTCAGAAAATCCGGGTTCCCCGACCGGTCGACGCCCTTGTCGTCCAGATCCATCCAGGCGCCTTCGTGCAGGGCCATCACGCCCGGCATACAGCGCTCGGTGACGTAAACCGGCACCACCACCCGGCCGCGCTCGTTCCAGACTTCGACGGTATCGCCGTTATGGATGCCGAGCTGTTTGGCGTCGTCGGCGTTGACGGTGAGTTCCTGTTCGTAGGTCTCCCGCAGCCACGTACAGTTGTTGAAAATGGAATGGGTGCGCCAGCGGGGATGCGGCGAGACCAAGTGGTAGGGAAATTCCTTGATCTTACTGCTGTGCGCGTATTCCCAAGGTTCCACCCATTTCGGGATGGCCGGTATCGGATAACCGTACTGCGTCTTGGTCCAATCCTTGATCTGCGCCAGTTGCGTCGAAAGAATCTCAATTCTGCCGGACGGTGTTTGGAAGGGCAGACCCTTCTCGATTTGATCCTGGAAGGCCACGTGTGGCCGTTCCAGGATGAACTTATAAATGCCGTGCGCTTTAAACTCCTCCCAGCCCATGGTCACGCCCTGGTGAGCCATGACTTTATGTTGCCACCAGTCGATCAGATACGCTTCGTCAGTCTCGTCGTTACGGTTGAAGTACTCGCGGGTCGCTCGTGGGTTGAAGGCTGGCCCATACCCCAGCCGGTAAGCCAGTTCCGTGAAGATCTGGAAATCGGTTTTGCTTTCGCCCATCGGCTCGATGACTTTCGGGCGGTGGATGTAGTAATGGCCCTTGTACCAGGGTAACGCCACATCGTGCCGCTCGAAGTGGGTGGCGACCGGGAACAGCACATCCGCCCACAGCCCGGAAGGCGTGATGGTGCTGTCCATGCAGACCACCAGATCGAGCTTTTTGATCGCCGCGATTTCTTTGTTGATGTTGGTCAGCTGGTTGAACCAGTCCGACCCCTGCCAGAAGATGCCGCGAATGTTGGGGACCACCCCATCGAGCTGGTCGTTGCGCGGCCACAGGCCGATCTCCTCGCGCTTGACGTTGGGGTAGTTCAGCACGCAGTGCGCCCACCGGTCGGACTTGATGGCGGCGTACCAGATATTGGCGTTTTGGTCGTAGGGGTAGGCCACCGCCTCGCTGTGCCAGGCTTTACCCACGCCTTCGGCGCAGCCGCCCAGTACGCCGATGTTGCCGGTCATCGCTTGCAGCGCCGCCGCCATCCGATTGTACTGTTCGCCGTAGGCGTTGCGGCCCGGTGCCCAAGAGGCCTTGAGCGCTGCCGGCTTGGTGGTGGCGTAAAGCTTGGCCAGCTTTTCGATGTCTTCGGCTTTGACATCGCAAATCTGCGCGGCCCACTGTGGGGTCTTGGGCTGGTTGTCGTACTTGCCCAGAATGTAATCCTTGAAATTTTCTTGATCCTTGGCCCAATCGGGCATCGTG
>DPWB01000317.1 GCA_003527885.1 Candidatus Competibacteraceae bacterium | reverse complement strand
TATACATACACAGAACATCGAAAGATATCGTGCTTTTTTTTTTTTCAAGCAGAAGACGGCATACGAGATCTAGTACGGTCTCGTGGGCTCGGAGATGTGTATAAGAGACAGGGATAGGCTCTTAAAGAGTCCGGCGGCCGAAGGCAGTGTATTCCCTGACCTGTTATTTTCGGCCGCGGATCCTCTAAATACCGGGCGCCCCATCCGAATTACACTTGGGGCGCGTCCGAACGACGGGGATGCATTGATGCTCCAGGAGCTCGGTGGATACAAGGTAAAAAATGATACCTAACCAGCCAATGGAGCGGACGCTTCCGCGCTACGCGCTTTAGCGCCGCTCATCGGCGCGATGGACGGCGCTTCACGCCGACCATCAGACCGGAGCTGAGAGCGCTGTCCGGCGCGAAGCGCCGTCTATCACCGCGTTCGAACGACCCGGCTTCGCCGCTACGCCCGCTTGGGGTATCGCGCACTGCGTGCGCTCCACCCACGCGCGGGTGTCGCTCAACTCAAGCTTTGCTCTTTCACGGACGGCCGAAAAATTTGTGAAGCACCGAGGAGCCGTATGAAAAATCTCCGATGGACGTAATAAAGCGCAAGCGCTATCTGCCCGGCATACGCTCCGACTGATGCGCCGAGAATTCCTCCGCATTGATGCCGCCATCACCGTTCCGGTCGATTTGCTCGAAAGCTGGCGCGTTGCCTACGTTTCTCATCGGATAACCCTGCCGGGCTCTGTCGCCGATTCTTTTCGCTCGCGCTTCGTTGAACTCCTGCATGACGATTTTCCCGTCTCCGTTCAAATCATATTCCGCGAAGGCGGGCATGTTTCTTCCCATACCCCGCCCCATGCCTTGCGCGGCGGCGATCACGGGGGCCGCCAGCGCGGCGGCGAACACGACTCCTAATCCCATCGCACCGATTCTAAAGTTCATCATGGCGCACCTCCAGGTTTGAATCGTCGTCTGGCCCCGATGGGCCTGTCGTAATATCCTTGGTTCTTTTAGGAGTATTAGACGCCAAGCAGGTAACGAGGTTGTTTCCAAACCCGGATTTTTGTAACGATTTGTATCAACCGCAGCCGGTTTCGAGTCCGTTCGCGGGCTTCACGTTCCGGTGTTACGACAGATGGCTGATCACCGCCGAGCAATCAAAACGGCAAGGGAATGGGCGGGATTGGAAGGAGACGAAGAGTCGGGAGCTAGTGACCTAATGGGTGTGAGCCCGATAACGGGGTGGATTTTGTCATCTGCTCGGCCAGCCGATGAATGCCCGGATAATTCGGTTTGCCGGACCCCAGCAACGGAATTTCGGCGACGACCAACACCTGCCGGGGAATATGGAGCTCGCTCAAGGCTTGCTGGCGGGCCGCTGCGGTCAACGCGCTGCGATCCGCATCCCGACGGGTGGTCAGCAGCACGATCTGTTCGCCTTTGAGCGGGTCCGGCAGGTTGAGCGCGGCGTGCTGCTCCTCCGGCCAACAGGCGGCGGCGAGCCGTTCGACCGCCGCCAGCGAGATCATCTCGCCGCCCAGCTTGGCGAAGCGTTTGGCCCGGCCGAGGATGGTGATAAAGCCATCCTCGTCGAAGCGCACGATGTCGCCGGTGTTGTGCCAGCCCGGCCCGCGTTCGGTGTGCGGTGCAACCAAACGATCCGGCTGATCGGGCAACAGGTAGCCCGCCATGATGTTCGCCCCGCGCACGCAGAGCAGGCCGCCGTCGCTGATGCCATCCACCGGTTCCAGATAATACTCGATGCCCGGAAACAGTTTGCCGACCGTGCCACTGCGATGGTGGTGTCGGTTGTTGGCCGCCAGGACGGGGCTGGTTTCGGTCAGACCGTAACCCTCACTGATACGAATGCCGAATTTTTCCAGCCACAGGCGGCGTGTTTCCTCGCGCAGCGCCTCGGCTCCCATCACCACGCCCCGCACGCTGAAGAAATCGTAGGGATGGGCGTTACGCCCATAACCCAGTAAAAAGGTATTGGTGCCGAACAGCACGGTGGCGTGGCGTTCGTAAGCCAATTCAGGAATGACGCTGTAATGCAGCGGTGAGGGGTAAAGGATGACCCGAGCCCCCAACAACAGCGGCGTCAGGGTGGCGGTGGTCAAGCCGAAAGCATGGAACAGCGGTAGGGCGTTCAACGCCACATCGCACGGGGTAAGGTCGAACACGGCGCGGGCTTGAGCGATGTTGGCCAGCAGGTTGCGATGGGTCAGCACCACGCCCTTCGGCGCGCGCTCGGAACCGGAAGTGAATAAAATGACCGCCGGATCGCCGGCCTGAACCGGGCCGGCCAACCGATGGAAGTTCCAGGCGGGCAACAGCGCCCGAGCCAGCCCGCGCAGCCGGACCCGCAGCGTTGCCCGCGACCGCAAATCCTCTAGAAAAAGCACTGTGACCTGTGCGCTCAAGGCGGCGAGTTGGGCGTCCAGATTGGCGGCGGCGACGAAGGCCCGCGAGGTGCAGACCGTGCGGACTTGGGCGGTGCGGCAAGCGCCCAGCAGCTCCTGACCGCCGGCGCTGAAGTTGAGAATGACGGACACTCGTCCGCGCAGATGCAAGGCCAGCAAAGCGACGAGGGCGGCAGCGCTGTTCGGCAACAACAGGCCGACCCGCATTCCCAAGCCTTCCGCGGAGCCGGGAGCGCGGTCGAGCAGATCGGCGAGAGCGAAGGCGCGGGCGAACAGCGAGCGCCAGCCGAGCCGCTGCTGCTGGGCGTCCTCCAGCACCACGCGCCGGCCGCCGCGACGTTCCCAGCTTTCCAGCATGGCCGCTGCCAACGGCTGGTCGATGTCCATGCCCGCGTAGGCCAGTTCCGCCATCAATTCATAGAGTTTTTTGGCGAGCTGCCGGCGGCGGGCACGGTTGTTGTCGGCGCTCGCGCTCAACCGGCGCGGCGGCAACATGGTCAGCCGGATGCGCGGCAGCAGCCGGCGGTGGCGAGGGATGCCGCGCAGTCGGGAGAACAGACTGTATTGCGCGCCTTCGATATGCACCGGCAGCAACGCGGCATCGGCTTTGTCGGCCGCCAGCGCCGACCCCTCGTAAACCTTCATCAGCGCCCCGGTGACGCTGATCCGTCCTTCCGGGAAGACCGCCACCCGCTCGCCGGCCTTGAGATGCTGGATCAAGGTTTTCAGATAATGGGAATTGGTGGGATCGATGCTGACATGGCGGGTCACGGCGATGAACGGCTTCATCCACCAATGCCGGGCCATGTGGGTGTTGATCACGAAGATGGGCATGTCCGGCAGAAACGCGGCCAACAGCGCGCCGTCCAGATAGGAGACGTGATTGGCGACGATCAGCAGCCGGGCTTCGTCGCGCGGATAGTGTTCCCAGCCGCGCAATTCCACCCGGAACAGGTGTTGGAACAGAAACCGGACCAGCCGTTGCAGCAGGCGGCGCATGGCTCAATGCAGGCCGTGTTCGCGGGTGGCGGCGAAGCGCACTTCCGGCCAGCGTTCCTGGGTCAGTTGCAGGTTGACCCGGCTGGAGGCGATGTAAACCAACTCGCCGTGATGGTCGAGCGCCAGGTTATCCCGCAGTTTGGTCTTGAATTCCTCGAAGCGCTTGGTGTCGGGACAACTGACCCAGCGGGCGGTGGTGACGTTGACGTTCTCGAAGCCGCATTCGACGCTGTATTCGCTGCGCAGCCGAAACGCGGCCACGTCGAACTGCAACACCCCGACCGCGCCCAGGATCAGATCGTTGCTGTTGAGCGGCCTAAACAGTTGGGTCGCGCCTTCCTCGCACAGTTGTTCCAAGCCTTTTTGCAAGGCTTTCATTTTCAGCGGATCGCGCAAGCGGGCGCGGCGGAACAGTTCCGGGGCAAAATCGGGGACGCCGGTGAAGCGCAGGTCCTCGCCCTGGGTGAAGGTGTCGCCGATGCGGATGGTGCCGTGGTTGTGCAAACCGATGATGTCGCCGGGATAGGCGGCTTCGGCGTGCTCGCGCTCGGCGGCCATAAAAGTCAGGGCATCGGGAATCTTGACCTCGCGGCCTAACCGGACGTGGCGGGCCTTCATGCCGGGCTGGTAGCTGCCGGAACAGATGCGCAAAAAGGCGATGCGGTCGCGGTGCTGCGGGTCCATGTTCGCCTGAATCTTGAACACGAAGCCGCTGAAATTTGCTTCTTCCGGTGCGACCTCGCGGCTGGCGGCGGCACAGGGTCGCGGCGGCGGGGCGCGCTCGATGAAGCCGTCCAACATTTCCTGCACGCCGAAGTTGGTCAGGGCGGAGCCGAAATACACCGGCGTCAGGCGTCCCGCCAAATACTCGTCAAAATCGAAGGCGTGGCTGGCCCCGCGCACCAACTCGATTTCCTCGCGCAAAGCCCGCACCCGCTCCGCACCCAAGGCTTGGTCGGCTTCTGGCGTATCGAGACCTCGAATGGTGCGGCCGGTATTGATGCGGCCGTCGCGCGAAGGATCGTAGAGGTGGATGAAATCTTGTTCCAGATGGTAAACGCCCTTCAATTCCCGGCCCATGCCGATGGGCCAGGTGACCGGCGCACAGCGGATTTTCAGGATGTTTTCGACCTCATCCAGCAAGTCGATGGGTTCGCGGCCGTCCCGGTCCAGCTTGTTGATGAAAGTGAAAATCGGCGTGTCGCGCAACCGGCAGACTTCCATCAGTTTGATGGTGCGCTCCTCGACGCCGCGCGCGCAGTCGATCACCATCAGCGCCGAATCGACGGCGGTCAGGGTGCGGTAGGTGTCCTCGGAAAAATCTTCGTGGCCGGGCGTATCGAGCAGGTTGATGATGCGGTCGCGATAGGGGAACTGCATGACCGAGGAGGTGACCGAAATCCCGCGTTGCTGCTCCAGTTCCATCCAGTCGCTGGTGGCGTGGCGGGTGGCCTTGCGGCCCTTGACCGTGCCGGCCAACTGGATCGCGCCGCCAAACAGCAGCAATTTTTCGGTCAGGGTGGTCTTGCCGGCGTCGGGATGGGAGATGATGGCGAAGGTGCGCCGCCGGTTGAGTTCGTCGAGAAAATCGGTCATGACGGATTGGGTGGGATCATCAATTAAGAAAAATAAACCGATTTTAGCCGATCGACAGCTATAGGTCGGTTGGCGGAGGCAATCGGGTGCGGTGTGAAGGCTAACTGACTGATGGTCGAAGATAAAGGAGATAATCCTTTTTGAGCGAGCTTTAAAGCCACAACCGTTCGAAGGGGCGGCCATCCGCTAGCCGGTAAGCCGAAAAGTCTCGTACATCCACGGTGATAATACGGTGGATGCGATGGCTGTTGGCGAGGGTTACCAGAGCGGCGTCGGTAAAATCGGGCGAGAGATCGCGATACTTTTCCAAGGTGCCACGAATCGCGGGTAAATCGGCTCGGGTAATTTCGTGGAGGATGACGCCCTGACGCTCTATCCAGTTCAGCAGCGCGACCTTGCCGCCGGTATCCAGAAAAAAACAAGCTTCGACGATCACCGGCCAGAGAGAATGCAGTTCCAGTTCTTGAGCGTGAGCCAGAAACTCCACGGCTGACGCGAAATAACGGTCGTCGCGAGCGAACAACGCGACCAAAAAACCGGTATCAACCCAGGCGGCGATGCTTGGCACTCAGCGCCTCCCAGACTTGGCGTTTGATCGGATCGATGGGCGCTTCGGCCAAGCGTCCCGCGCCAAATAAACCTTGTCCCGACTGGTAGGGGGTTTGCCCGTCCTGATGCAACAGGCGCTGGCATAGTTCGCGCGCCCCTTGGCGCACCAATTCGCTCTTGCTGCGGGTGGATTGGCGGCTGGCGGCTTCCAATAAAGCTTCTTCCTCGGGCGTGAACTGGATCGATAACGGCATGGTGCGCGCTCGTGCGGTTGGGAACAACAATTTGAATTTTACACCGATTGATCGATTGCGGTTTCGGTGAGAAACAAGGCTTGCAAGTGGGGTTGTACGGTGCCCCACTGGACCGGTTCCAGGCTCGATTTCCTGACCAGATGCTTGAATCGAGAGAGCAGTCGGCCGGTCTTGAAGTCGAGCGGTGGATTTTCAAAGCCCAGTTTTGGGGACGGTTTCAGGCGCTTGAACGGCAGCAGCGGCAGGGATTTTTGGATGACGGGATTGAGGGTGATGAAAGTGTCCTCACTCGCTTTGCGACGGTTCCATATCGAGCGCATTTCGGAATCTTCGACCCGCCCGGCCAGCAGGATAAAGTTGATGTTCAGTCGGTGGCTACGCTCCAAATCGCCGAGCCGAGCAATCTCGCGGTCAGGGTCGGGGAGCGCGTTCGGATGGATGAACAGGATCGGCTCCAGTCGGGCTTGGGCGAGACTGTCCAGCAATTCGTCGAGCCGGTAAGTTTTGGCGTAAGGGTGCAAAAGCATGTCCGCAAGGCCCCAATCAAAACCGGCTTCGTAGTTCGAGTCGATGCACGCCTTGAACCGGCTGTCAGCGCCGGCCTTCCGGTGGAGCCGCCGGATGGTGCTGACATCCTCGACCCGCAGCAACCGCAGGGCGGTTCTGGCCGCCTGAACCGACCTTCTTGTCCCGGCGCTGTACACCATGATTCTGGCGACAGCTCCCGGTTTCAGAAGTGAATGCATGGCTTGCAGGGCCGAAACCGCATCCGGGATGTGATGTAGGACACCGTAACAGTCGATGAAATGAAAGCGTTTCTCGCCGAATAGAGCGGGGGCGTCGATCAGGTCGCCTTCGATAAAGCGCGCGTTGAAGTGAAGGTGCAGTCGGGTATGGAATTTGGCCCTGGCGAGATTGGCCTTGGAAAGATCTAGTGCGGTAATTTTGGCGCGCGGGTTGGCGACAGCGGTGGGATAGGGCGAAAAAGCGCCGCAGCCGGCTAGAAGAATCTGGCGGTCGCGCGGCTCCAGTTTTTGGCCGTTGAGCCTCGCCCATAAAGCGTCGAGATTGAGCGCGTAAGTATCGCAAAGCCTGACCGAAGTCAGCAGCGGGAAGCGCGGATACACGTATTTTTCATAGTGGGTTTTGACGGCTTGCTGAACGCTTGTGGGGCTAGCCATTTTTAGTGCGGGCCGGCCGCGAATTTGAGGTTGGCGTGGAGCCGCTTCTGTCTGGAGGCGCGAGCGGTCGCGCCGACTCGTCGGCACCAGATAGTAACAGGGCAAGCGGTACAGTTCGGATTGCTCGCCGCACAAATTTCCCGGCCGAGCGACACAAAATTGACGTGCAGCGAGAACCGCAGTTCGGGCGGGATTTTGGACTGGAGCCGATCCGCGTCGCGCGGCGCGCAGTGACCGTCCTTTTGCGTGCGGCGCACCCAACCCAACCGGCGGGCGATCCGCCAGCAGTGGGTGTCGACCGGAAAAACCTGCCGTCCGAGCGCGTACAGCAGCACGCAACGCGCCACTTTCTTGCCGACGCCGGGCAGCGCGGTCAGGAACGCCTCGGCGTCGCGGTCGGTCATGTCCCGCAGCGGTTCCAGGGTAGGAGCGCCGAATCGGTCGGTAACGGCGTCGACCATCGCGCGGATGGCTTTGGATTTTTGACCGGACAGCCCGCCGGCGAAGATGGGTTTGGCGATGTATTCGGCCGGCGCTTCAGCCAAGTCCTGCGGGGTCGGAAACGCTTGTTTGAGCTGTTCGAACGTATGGCGGTAACTGGATTCGGGAGTCTTGGTGCTACAAATGATGAACAGCAGTTCGTCCAGCGGGTCCTTGAGGTTGTAATGATCGAAATCGGCGTAACGTTCCGCGAGCGCGGCGGCTATTGCTCGGATGTTTTTTGGATAGCGCGCCGAACTTGCCATGTAGGCTAACGCATCATGTCGTTCCGGCGATCGGGTCCGGGTTTTTTAACCAACGGGTATCTCCAATTGTTGTTTCTCTTGGGTTGCTCGCGGCGTGGTGCTGCGGGTGCGTTGGGCGATGGTGTCGGCCGGGACGCCGAAATAAGCAGCCGCTTCGCTCATGTCGAACGCCAGCACTTTTTCGTTATTTTTCTCTAATCGAAGACGCGGTTTTAGCTTTTGAGGGGTGAGGCCGAGCGCTTTGACGATCTCGCCCGCCACGGCCCGGCCGAGCAGCGGCGGGACGCTGTTGCCGATCTGCCGGAAGCCGTGCCATTTGGTGACATGGAAGCGAAACCAGTCGGGATAAGAATGAGGCGCGCGGCCTCGCGCACGGTGATGACACGGTTGAGTCGGGGGTGGATGGGACGCGGCGAGGTAAACGCCCCGCGCGCGCTGTCAGTTCCGGCCCGCAGCGTGTTGCACAAGCCTTGAGGGGCAAGCCTGTGGAACCGGCTGACCGGCTCGACTTTTCCGGGCGGCGTTGCGGAAAACCGTCGGCGCGACCGTTCGGTGTGCTCGGTGCGCAAGCTGGCCGTGAGCCGGCGAGAATCGAACGGTCGCGGATGGGAATAATCCGTCGGATCTCCATCCAACCCCCTGAGCCGCCGAGCGTAAGGATGAACGGTGTCGAAAGCGACGGCGACCGAATCGGAGGCGAGCAGTTCGTCGAAGCGATCGGCGTCGGGCAGGTCGTCGATGGCTTCGGCGACGGTCGTCTTGCCGGTCGGTTGCGGGTAGGCGGGTAACGGCAACCCGCGTTTCGCCCCGATCAGGAACAGGCGCTGTCGGTCTTGCGGGACGCGGAAGTCGGCGGCGTTCAGCACTTGGTAAGGCAGCAGCACGTCATAGCCCACCGCCTGAAAGGCGTCGACCAACTCGTGCAGGAAGCGCCGGTGCGATCCGACCGTCAGCCCTTTGACGTTCTCGAAAACGCAATAGCTCGGTTGGAGTTCGCGGACGAGTCGAACGAAGTGAAACACGAGCTGGTTGCGCGGGTCGTCCAGCGCCCGCTTGCCGATGAGCGAAAAGCCCTGACAGGGCGCACCGCCGAAAACGACATCGATAGCCCGGTCGCCGATGCCCGCCCGATGCCGGATGGCATCGCCGCTCAGATCGATGACGCTGGCGCAAATGATCGTCGAATCGGGGAAATTGTATTCGTGAACCGCGCAGTGAATCGGATCGATCTCGATGGCCGCCGCGATGTCGAAGCCAATGGGTCTGGGTACGGTCATGCTGCCGGTAATTCCAAAAGCTGTTGGTGAGGCGTTTTTTGTGGGGCGATGATGGCGGCCATAGGAATCGGCTCCGGTAGGCTCTCCGCTAAGCGGTTTACCCTTTTCGGAATGATGGCGCAAGCTTTCCGTGAGGTCGCGGTGAAGGTTAAGCTAGACACTTTCACAACACGATCATCACCCCGATTCGGACACGACACGCATGAATCCACTGGCTGGCTTGATCATGGGCTCCACTTCGGACTGGAGTACGTTGGAACACGCGGCGAATACGCTGGAGGCGCTCGGCGTGCCGCATGAAGTTCGGGTGGTGTCGGCCCATCGCACGCCCGATCTGCTGTTCGAATACGCCGCAACCGCCGAGGCGCGAGGTTTGGAGGTCATCATCGCCGGAGCGGGGGGCGCGGCCCATTTGCCGGGCATGGTCGCCGCCAAGACCGTGTTGCCGGTGCTGGGGGTTCCGGTGCAATCGCAGGCCCTCAACGGCTTGGACTCGCTGCTTTCCATCGTCCAGATGCCGGGTGGTATCCCGGTCGGCGCGCTCGCCATCGGCAAGGCCGGCGCGGTCAACGCCGCGCTGCTGGCCGGCGCGCTGCTCGGCAACAAATATCCGGCGATCCGCGAAGCGGTGCGCGAATTCCGCGCCCGCCAGACCGCGCAGGTTCTCGCGCAGCCCGATCCCCGGAGCCTGTCTCTTATACACAT
>DPWB01000266.1 GCA_003527885.1 Candidatus Competibacteraceae bacterium | reverse complement strand
GGTGGGCGAGGTGCGATGGGCGACTACGGGCGGCCGTTCCTGATAGTTATCCGGCGGTAACCAGTAGTCTTGCGGCCCGACAAAGGTTTCGAAAAACCGCCAGATTTTGCGGGCGTTCGCCCGCAGGAACCGCTGTTGCTCGTCGCTCAGCCGCGCTTCGCGGCGCGCCGAGGGCCTGCTCAACCACCAGGCGATGCCCGGCGCGAGCAACCACAGCAGCAGGATCGGCCCGGCCACGGCCAGCGCTGCCGGATGGAGCGACGCCAAGCCCACTCCCGTCAGCGCCGCCAGCGTCGGCGCACCGGCCATCGTCCGATAGAACCCCGCGAGATCCCCGCGCTTCTGGCGTTCCGCATCGGTCGAAGGCGTCCATTCCAGCAAGCCCCGACCGCTGACCACCATCCGCCACATCGTGCGCGCGATGGCGTCCAGGCTGAAAAACGCTTCATAGGGTAAACAGGCGAGCGTGAAAACCTCGTTCGCCAACTGCTGGAGCAGCGAACGCGCGGCGGCGGTGAGATGCTGGCGCCAGCCGATATCGCCGGGTTTGCGCACCATGCCCGGAAACGACGTGATGACCGGGGGCAGCAGGAGAATACCGAGCACGCCCAACGTCCAAAACCCGGGAGTCGCCAACACCAGCCAGCCCAGCACCAGCAACAGCGTCAGCGCGACCGGAGCCAAACTGCGCCGCAGGTTGTCGAACACTTTCCAGCGCGACAGGGCCGTGAGCGGGTTTTTGCGTGAGCGCCCTTCGAGATCGGGAACGCGGGGCCACAGCCATCGCGCGATTTGCCAGTCCCCGCGAATCCAGCGGTGGCGGCGGCTGACATCCGCGCGGTAGGACGCGGGGTAGTCCTCGTAAAACCGCACGTCGCTCAACAAGCCCGACCGCGCGTAACAGCCTTCCAGCAAATCGTGGCTCAGGATGCGGTTTTCGGGGAAACGGCCCGCGAGCGCGCGCTCGAAGGCATCGACATCATAGATGCCCTTGCCGATAAAGGAGCCTTCCTGAAACCAATCCTGGTAGACATCGGAAACGGCGCGGGTATAGGGATCGATGCCCGCGTCGTTGCTGTGAAGCCGGGCGTACCCGGACCGGTTCATGCCGGTCAGGCCCACGGCCACGCGGGGTTGCAGAATGCCGTAGCCTGCCCGGACTCGCTGCTGGCCTTCATCGTACTGCGGCCGATTGAGCGGATGCGCCATGACGCCGACCAACTCGCGGGCCGTATCGCGCGGCAATTGAGTGTCGGTGTCCAACGTGATGACGTACCGGACGTTTTCCAGAATCACCGTATCACCGACCACCCGCGAGAAACGGTCTCCGGCATCGCCGCGCAACAGCGCGTTCAGGTCGCCCAGCTTGCCGCGCTTGCGCTCGTAGCCCATCCAGACCCCCTCTTGAGGGTTCCAGCGGCGCGGTCGATGAAACAGGAAAAACGCCTGTTCGCCGTTGGCGCGCGGGTATTTTTCGTTCAACGTTTCAATGCCTTGCGCGACCGCTGCCACCAGCGCCGCGTCTTCCGGCATCGTCTCTTGCGGCGCGTCGCGGAAATCGGTCAACAGACCGAAATACAAATTTTGGTCTTGATTGGCCAGGAACCGAACTTCCAGCCCTTCCAACAACGCTTCGATGGCCTGAAAACCGGTCATCAGCGTCGGCGTCACTACCAGGGTGCGCGCCGTCGGTGGGATGTGGCTGGAAAAATCCAGACGTGGCAGCGTGAGCGGCGACACCAGCAGCGTCGCCAGCCAATTGGTCAGCGCCACCGCCAGATGGCTGGTCGCCACGACCGCCAGAAGGCCCAGCAGCGCGAGCGTTCCACCCGACAACCCCTCGGCCCGCGCGTGGCTGAGCAGGCGGTCGGTAAAGACCGCCGTCATGAGCGCCATCGCACCCAGATACAGCAAGAAAGGAAACTGGCGGCCTCTTCGGATCAACGCCTCCGCCGTGTGGAAGCGGGCTTGCACCTTGCGTTCGAGTTCGGACAAACCGGCGGCGACCAGATAGTAGCCGACGTGCGCGGCCCGGTCGCCGCGATGGGAGCGGGCCACTTGCTCCTGGGCCAGATAAACGGCGTGACGGGCGACCTCCGCTTCGGATAACCGGCTGTTTTTCGCAAGCTTTTCCACGACGTGCCGGTAACAGTCCCGCGTCGCGAAATCCATCTTGCCGTAAACGCCGCTCGGATCGTCCCGCAAGATATGTTCGACCGCGCTCAGCGTCTCCACGAACTCGCGCCAGTCCATCGCCCCCAAGGCGCGGAGGCTACCGATGCTGTTGCTGACCGACACCTGGTTGGCGGCTTGGCGCTGGGCCTCCGCTTGGACCGATTGCTCGATGGTCAGACCCAAATCCGCCAGGTGCTGCTCGATCCACGACAGGGGCAGGGCCAGCGTGGCGCTTTGGCCTCTGAGCCGCCTCACCAATTCCGCCACGAAGGCGCTCGATAGCGGCGGGTTGGATCGGGCCATGTCGGCCACGGTCAAAACCAGGTTTTTCGGGTCTTTCTCGACCATGGCCGTCAGCCGGTCGGCCCAGTCTCCGGCCAAGTGGCGGTCGGTGGCGCTGGTGGCGATCCGGGCCGCCGCGCGCCGCAGGTTCTCGATCAGCGCCAGCCGCAGCATGATCGGGACCGCCCACAGTTCGCCCAGTTTGAGCACTGAAATGCTCTGGTAAGCGGCGATAAAGCGGCTCAGGGTGTCCGGGTCTACCCGACCGTCGCCGTGCGCGATGATTTCCAGCGCCAGATCGTACACGCGCGGCAGCCCGGACGACGGCCCGCCGCTCAAACGGGGTAACTCCCGGCTGTAGCCTTTGGGCAGGTGGCGTTTGGCGGTACGGATTTGTTCTTCGATCAGATAAAAATTGTCCAGCAACCACTCTCCGGCCGGTGCGATCCGTTGGTTCGCGGTCACCGCCGCGGTCAGCAGCGCGCAAACCTCGGTCAAGATGCGTTCGTTTTCGGTCAAGCGCGCCAGTAGCCGATCGGGGATTTGTCCGTCCAGCAACGGGTGGGAAGCCGCCAGCCGCTTACCATGCTGTTCCATCTGCGCGGCGCTAAACAGTTCCGCGCGCAGCGGTGGTTCATCGGTGGCAAGATGGCTCGTGGAGCCCCGACCGGGGAAGCGCACTTTCAGTGAGGCGAAGACTTCACGAATCCGCATGAGAATGGACGCCGTTGTTGGGAGGAGTAGAAAATCAGGAGAGCGCTAAGGCCAGCGGGCGTAGCTCCTTCGCTTGAACATCCCGATCCGCGGGCGTTATGTCGGTGAGGCCTGGGCCGTCGAACACGAGCACCGAGGCAGCAAACGTGAAAGTGCCGAAAGGCTGGCGGGCGACTCTATCGCCGCCGGGTAGCCGGTAACACATGTGCCGTCTTGAGTCACACTGACAGTGTGAGTGGTATCCAATTAGATAGCAACCATTGCTAAAGTTCGTTCGGAACGTGATTCGGCGCCGCGTCATTCTGAGCGAATCAGCTAGCGCCATTGGCGCATCTGCGCGATTTCGGGCCAAGGCCGCCGCGAGTCACTTCGGCGCTTCAACGGTCATAGGGATTAAGGAGCTTGCATCTGCTCGATCCTGATTAAGGGGTGGATCGCTTTTTGACAGCACCTCCGTACCTGGTCAGACCAGCGTGCGATAACGCCCTTTCGACAGGCTCCCTGATCGCTACTGAATCGCGCCGTAAGGAGTCACCGCATGACCGTTTCTCCATCCCCCTCAGCCTCCGCTTTGGCACAGCTTGGACGCCGAGCACGTCTTGCAAGCGCTGGACACCGCGCCCGGCGGCTTGAGCGAAGCCGAAGCCGCCCGCCGGTTGGCCGCGCATGGCCCTAACCGGCTCCTTCCTCCGGCACAGCGCGGCCCCCTGCTCCGTTTCCTCTCTGGCGCCGGCTGGGCCGGAGGGGCTAAACGCTAATATCCCGGTGGAGCGCCTTCAGCTGACCCGGTAGCGGCTCACCGCCTTTCAACCTGACGCCCGCGCGCCAGCGGGCAAGGAGCGCGATCATGGCTTTTCGGCTCGAAAGCGACAGCATGGGTTCGATCGAGGTGCCCGCCGAGCGGTACTGGGGCGCGCAGACCCAGCGTTCGCTGGAAAATTTCAGGATCGGTGGCCAGCGGTTTCCGGCGGCGGTCATCCGCGCTTTCGGTCTG
>DPWB01000012.1 GCA_003527885.1 Candidatus Competibacteraceae bacterium | reverse complement strand
GGGGGGGGCGGCTCTCGTTGGTCTCCGGGTTTCTGTGGGGGGGTGCTGTGGTTGCTCTGTCGCGTGTTTCGGGTTTCGTTCCGGTGGTTTCCGTGGCGCTGCGTTCGGCCCGCTGTCGGGTCGCGCCCTGGGGCGGTTCCGCCTTGGGTCTGTCGTTCCGCCGTTCGCGTCGCTCGCTGTCCGGGTTCGTCGCGGTCGCGCGGTTTTCCTCGTTCGCCGCCGCTTCGCGCTTCGCGCTGTCGTGGGGGCGGCGGCTTCCCGCCCGCCCCGGTTTTTGCGCGGTGCGCGCGGTCCCCGGTGGGTTTGCGGTGTCGGTGCCGGTTTGCCCGTGCGTGCCGCCGTGCCGGTCGGGGTTGCGCGCCCTGGTGGCCGCCCGTGCCGCTTAGGCTCCCGCCGCTCCCGGCCCTGGTCGCGCGGGTGCCGGGTTGCCGCTCGCGCTGGCTCTCGCGTGGTGGCGCGTGCTGTCTGGCGGTGCGCTGTTCATCATCGGCGCTGGCCGCGCTGGTGTGCCGCCGTGCTCGCGCGTTCGGGCTGCCGCCCGTTCGCGCCGGGCGCTCCGGTCGGCTGGTGCTGTTGCCCGCCGCTCGCCCTCGCGGGCCTTCGGCGCTTGCTGCGCGGCTGGCTGGCCCGCTCGTGTTGGCCGCTCCGCCGTCGCTGCCGGGCGTGCCGCTTCCCGTCCCGCCGCGCGGTGGTTCTCCTCGTTCTCCATCGCGTTCCTCTCCCGCTTTTTCTTTTCGCCAAGGTCGGCTTTTTTAAGGTTGTTGTGGTAATAAAAAATTTAGAATCACAAGTTTTTTATTGCTGATTTTCTCCTAAAAAATTGATTTCTATTTGCCAGGTTGTTATAATTTATAACAAGGATATGGACTAAACGGATTTAGCGCGTTCTTTCTCGGTAGGCTCGGGCGCGTTAAAAGGAGAAACCGGGAAAAGTCATTTGCTCGTCGCTTGTGGACAAGCGCGAATCAACCCATTTCGGAGTTAAAACGATGCGCAAGATTTTTCAAATTGATGGAATAGACGGCTCGATGCTCAGCATTGGCGAACGGAATCAACCGCAACAGGCGGCGATTTGTATAAAGGATTCTCAAGGTAACGAGGTCCACATGCTCATCGGATACGACCAATTCAAGGAGCTTTGCTCCTTGTCGTATGACCTGCATTTCGAGCCGGACCCGCGCCCGGTAGAGGAAAAAGAGGATTTCCCGCTTTGATGGGGTGGACTCGCGTAGTTGCAGCTACGCGAGTCCGGTAAAGCAGAGAGAAAAAACTGAGGTAATCGCTATGTCACACGCAATAGCAATCACGCAAGATACGGCTATCGTCCCCGTCGCGCAAGCGGCGGTTTCCCTCGGGACGCTGCAAGCGGCGTCGGCGGTCGCGCTCGTCCAAGGCGCGCGAGAAATGGCCGGCGCGTTGGCCGATGTCATCGAACGGCAGCGCCTGGCAACCGTGATCCAAGGCCGCAAGCATGTGAACGTCGAGGGCTGGACGACTCTAGCGGTCATGCTGGGGGCGGTGGCCCGCGAGGTCCAGGCCGTGGAAACCGATGGCATTTATACCGCCGTGGTGGAACTGGTTCGGATGTCGGACGGCGCTTGCATCAGTCGCGCGAGCGCGGAATGCGGCGATGAGTCGCCCTGGAACAAGCGGCCCCGCTATGCGCGCCGCTCGATGGCGCAGACCCGTGCCACCGGTAAGGCTTGCCGCTTGGCGTTTAGCTGGATCATGGCGCTCGCCGGATACGAGCCGACGCCGGCAGAGGAAATGCCGGATAAGCAACAATCCGATGATGACCTGCTGATTTCATCCGCTCAACACAAGATGTTAGAGGCGCGAATCAGCGAACTCGGATTGAACCGCGATGGCGTCAAAACCTGGATCACCCGCCGCTTTGGCGTCGAGCATTTCCGGGGATTGAACCGCCAGCAGTTCGCCGAACTGCTGGCGCAACTGCCGAAGATGGCGGAAATCAAGGCCAAGCGCGAAGCCGAACAGGCGGAACAGGAAGCCAAAGCCGAGCGCGAAGCGATCCAGGCCGAGGCGCAACCGGAGCCGGAGCAGCCAGCGCAAATAGAGCCGGAGCCGGAACAGCCGCCGACCGAAGCGCAAAAGCGGACGATGAAGGCGAAGGCGGCGCGGATGGAAGAAGCGGCCAAGGATTTGCGCGCGATCCGCCCGTATCGCAGCGGAAAAACCCGCTACCGCGAAGCCGAAGAGGCCGCGATTCTGGAAAATGAGGCGCGGCATTTGCGGTATGAGGCCGAAACCGCGTAACGGTTCCAACCCCGCCTTGGCGGGGTTTTTTGATGCCGCCCAGAGCGCCGATGACGCGCACCAGCGCCGCCGCGAAGAACCGGGAGGAACCCCGGCCACCTAAGCGGCCCGCGCCCACACGACCGGAGCGGGCAGCCGCAGCGAGGGCGAGACGGCCACCGGCACCGAGACGCCGAAGACCGGACCCGCCGCGCCGCGCCAGCACACCGCCGCACGGCGAGCGGGAAGCCGACCCGACCCTGCCGTCCGCTTCATTGCGACCTCGCGGCGCGACAACGCCGTTCAGATCGTCTTCACATGAACGAAAGCGAAGGCGTAGGTCTTCCCATCTGTCCATTTTTTGTTGGCGTCGTGTACGTTGATACCAATGCAGTCGGGGGAGGCGCCCTCCGGGCGATAAGCGCCGGTCTGGTTACCGTCGATTGTCGTGAACGTCCCCGACCCGTCGGGTGGATCGTAAACCATGCAGACATGCGGGAAGGTGTCGCCTTTGTTCTCTCGCGGCAGGCAGATGTCTCCCCGCATGACGGGGTTGCTTGGCCCGATGTCGATGAGCTGTTGAATCTTCTTCAGGCCACCGTAGCGGTCGGGGCCTTCGTACCGGATGACCGTGAATTGGCCCTCGTCGCGCAGGCCGGCATAGAGCGCCTTGATTCCGGAGCGAAGGCTATTGTTCGCGCCGCCCGCCGAGCCGAACGGGTTGGCGACGCCCTTGGCGCCGCTGACGGCGGCATAGCACCAGTGGACGAAAGATCCGCACCAGTTGATGCCGGGATCGTCGTATCGCCCGTTGCCGCCGGACCCGCTGAGTCCGATCGCGCTACGCATCTGATCCTCGGCTACCCGAATGAGGGCATCCCGAAACGACAGGGCTTGAAGTTCTTCGCGCAACTTCGGCGTGATCTTGCCTCGATCCTCCGCCTGTCGGCAGTCCTGGTTGTCGACGACCCGAATTTCGAGCGGTTCAACCCATGGACGGCCGTCCTGGGTGTAGGCGTTGAGGAACGTCGTGCCGACTTGTCCGCCCTTGAGCGTGAAACGGCGTATGACCTGTTCTTTCTCCCAGGCCGTCAACGAGGCGTCCTTCTTCGAGCTGGGGGCGCCTTCCGCGTAGGTGGCGCGGGTCTCGTCGGCGATCTTGATGGTCAGGTCGGCGCCCGCGATCAGGTACATCGTGTGCGTTTGCCGCGAGGGTAGGACGAGAAGCGACCGCTTCGGGTCGAAGCCATGCCCCCGGGATTCTGGTGCCGATTTCAGATGCGCCATCGTGATTTCCTCCGCCTGT
>DPWB01000130.1:5691-6110 GCA_003527885.1 Candidatus Competibacteraceae bacterium | reverse complement strand
GTAGTGGTGGAGGGTTTCTTGCGGAATATCGGCGAAAAGCTTCTGAATAATCGCTTTGATCATGGGAGAGGATCACGGTAGTCAGTGAGAGCGACGCCGGTCTGCTGGAACTCCTGATAAAAAGCCAACAACGCCTGCGCCGGGCCTTGGGCCGCCCACCCTTTAGCGCAAATCCGGCCTTCTTCCCCCAGCCGCTGGCGCAGTTCGGCATCATCCAGCACCCGACGTAGTTGGGCCGTGAAATGTTCGACAGTTTCCTCAGCGACCAGCGCACCGCGCTCGGCCGCCACAATGTCACGGGTGCCCATCACCGCTGTGGATACCACCGGCACGCCCAGGCTCATCGCTTCCAGCAAGACCAGCCCTTGGGTTTCGGTGCGCGAGGCAAACACGAAGGCATCGCCAGCCTGATAGCAACT
>DPWB01000130.1:0-5414 GCA_003527885.1 Candidatus Competibacteraceae bacterium | reverse complement strand
GGCATCGCCAGCCTGATAGCAACTGCCCAGTTCAAAGCCACGCGCCAGATAACCGACAAAGCGTAGATTCGCCGCCAGCCCCAGCGCGTCGCCCAAGCGCTGCAAGCGGTTTTTCGCCGGGCCTTCACCGGCGATGATCAGCACGATATCGGGATGCGTCGTCCGCCTCAGTTCATCGGCCACCCGCAGCAGAAAACCGATATTTTTCTCAAACGCCACCCGGCCCACGAACACCAGCACCGGCTGGTCGGGGTGGATGCCGTGCCGAGCGCGAAACGCCGCGCCGTCGCCTTCCTGAAAAGAACCGGTCGGCATCCCGGTGGGGATCACCCGCATTCGGGTGTCTACGCCGTAGCGCAGGAGAATCTCGCGCATGGCCTGTGACGGTACGACCAACCCGTCCAACTGATTGCACTGGTGGCGGGCAAAACGCCGGGTGATGGCCCGCCACACGCCTTTCGGCAACACCGGCAGATAATGGAACAGGTACTCCTCGAAAAAGGTGTGATAGGTTTCGAGGCAGGGCACGCCCAGCCGCTGCGCCAGTCGCAACCCGGCGTAATGCGCGACAAAGGGTGTTTGCACGTGAATGAGGTCAAATTGACCGGGCTGGATCAGGGCCAGCCGCCGCGCCAGCACGCGCGGCCGCATCATCCGGTCTTCGGGGTCGAACAGCACCCGCCGGGAGGCAATCCGTTCGATGCCTGGTTCGTCGACAGTCGGTTGCGGGTAATGCGGGGCGATGATCGTCACCTCGTGCCCCAGCGTTTGCAATTCCGAGCGGAAGGTCCGCATTGAGGTGGAAACGCCGTTCACACGGGGGAAATAGACATCCGACAGCATCAGGATGTTCATGGGTTCTTATTCGCGGGTCGATCGTTCCTGGCGATGGGGTGAGCCAGCGACGCAACGGTCTGATCCCGGTTCCCGCTAACCGTCCGATACCGGCCCACCAGCATCACCATCCCCCGCGCCAACCAGGGAAAAATCGCGATCAAGCCCAGCGAGAGCAGCAGGGTGGGAGAAAACAAGTCCTGCAACGAACTGAGCCGGGCCAGTTGGGTGCCGGCGTTCACGTAGACGATCAACAGGGGCAACATGCCGAGCTGACTGATCCAGTAAAACGTCGCGGTCGGCATCGGGGTCAGACCCATCAGCAAGTTGATGAGAAAGTACGGAATTACCGGAACCAACCGCATCCCGAACAGATAAAACGGCCCATCGCGCGCCATCCCGGCTTCGATCAGCGCCAACCGCTGGCCCCAGTACCGCCGCACCGTATCGCGCAGAAAGCGGCGTGCGGCCAGGAACGCTAAGGTACCGCCGAAGGTGGAGGCGAACGAAGCCAGCACCGTCCCCCAGAACAGCCCGAACACCGCCCCGCCCGCCACGCTCAACACGATCACCCCCGGCACCGACAGGCTGGTGGCCATCAGGTACAAAAAGAAATACAGCAGCGCGACGAGCCGGGGATGGTCGAGGCGGTAAGCGGTTAATGCCGCAGCATGGGTTTTGAGAAAATCCAGGTCAAACGCAACGCCCTGGCTGATAACGACCAACAACCCCACCGTGCTAACGAGCAGCAGAGGGCCAAGGATCGGCCAGTAACGGTTACGGGATTCGGGCATGGGGCCAGAACAGGCGAACCAGTGTCTGCAAAACCATCATCATGCTGGAGAATTGTGATGGTTTTATGAAGGAGCAGCGGCTTCCGAGCTTTACTCAAACCGCTAGTAAAAACGACACCTTTACTTCATAAAACCTCCGTTTTGGCGGGTTAAATCAGTGGCTGTAATAAAAATATCAACATCATCACACATGATGTGACTTCCATCGTCCGAGAGTTCCGCCATGAGATCGAATACCGTTACCGCCGCTTTGTCGGCCGCTCTTTATTCTTTCAGTTTCACGTCCAGCGTTCATGCTGGCCCGGCCGTGCAATCGGTCGAATTTGTCGGGATGCAGCCGCCTTCCACCGTCGAGCAGAGAGCCGACATTTACACGCAGGCGCAAATGAAGATCACGTTCAGCAACGGCAAATCCCAGACTTTCGATTTGAAATACCATCGGTTGATGGCCACCACCGACGTCATCGACAATCAGGTTGTGGGCGGTTTGTTCGATGCGCAAGGCGCGCCGCTGACCGACGGCCAGGGTCAGATGGCCTCCGATGCGCCCGACGGGACATCGCTGATGAAAATTCGCCGGATGCAAGCCGCTCAACCCAGGGACAATCGCGCCTTGGCGCTCGTGACCCAGTTCGAGTATCGGGAAGTGCCCCCCGATTATCCCGACGCTTCGACCTACACCAGCTTTTGGTCCAAGTTGCCCGCCACGATGGGTTTGGCCCAACTGGACCAGAACAAGCGCACCGGTGCGCTGGCGGTGATGGGCTACAGCCCCATCAGCTTCGCCAAGGTTAACGGCGGTTGGATTCACTGCGCCGCCTCGCTATCGCCCTGGAACACCCATCTGAGCGCCGAGGAGTACGAACCGGACGCCAAAACGCGCGAAGGGATCGCCAAAGCCGCCGACACCGACGACGGCACCGACATCAACAGTTTCAGCCAGTATTATTTCGGCGATCCCGCCACCGCCAACCCTTATCATTATGGGATCGTGCCGGAAGTGACGGTCAACAGCCAAGGTGAAACTACGGTGGTGAAGCATTACGCCCTGGGCCGCATCGCCCGCGAGTTGGCCGACGTGCAGCCCGACCAAAAGACGGCGTACATGGGCGACGATGGCGCTTACACCGGCTTGTTCATGTTCGTGGCCGACCAACCCAAGGATTTGTCGCTCGGGACGCTTTATGCGGCCAAATGGACCCAAACCAGCGTCGATAAGGGGGGGAGCGCTAAGCTTTCCTGGATCGAGCTCGGTCATGCCAGCGATGAGGAGATCAAAGCATTAGTGGATGGCGGCATCAAATTCAGCCAGATTTTCGAGGTCGCCAACACCGATCCCGGCGATGCCAGTTTCAAAAAGGTCAAGACCTACACGGGAACGGAGTGGCTGAAGCTCAAACCCGGCATGGAGAAAGCCGCCGCCTTCCTGGAAACCCGACGTTACGCGGCTTTGTTGGGGGCCACCACCGAGTTTTCCAAAATGGAAGGCGTGACCCACAACGCCAGAGACAAAAAAGCCTACGTGGTGATTTCCCGGATCGAGGCGGGCATGACCGATGTCACCACCGATCCGCAAAACGAGGTTCGTCTACCCCGCAACGACGGCGGCGCCATCTACGAGCTGACGCTTCAGAGCGGGCAAAAGGACGCGAGCGGAGCCGTGATCGATTCGGATTACGTGGCCAGCAGTATGGCCAGCATCCCCGAGTTGCTGGGTGGTTGGTTGGGGGTTGGCGCCGACGGCAAGACCGCGATCAAGGATGCCGAGGGCAACCGCTGCCAGCAGGAATCGGTCTGCGGCGCCGACAACATCAAATTCGCCGAAAACGGCCGCACCCTGTTTATCGGCGAAGACACCAGCCGGCGCAACAACAACTACGTTTGGGCGTTCAACGTCGATACCCGCAAGCTTTCCCGGATTCTGTCCACCCCTATGTACGCCGAAGCCACCGGCCTGCAAGCCGTGGAAAATTTGAACGGCTTCAGTTACCTCATGAGCAATTTTCAGCATCCGGGCGAGGAAAGCCAGAAAGGCTCATTCAAGGGTGCGGGTGAAATCACCGAAGCGGCGGTGCTGGCCGAGATCGACGCCAAATGGAATCACCGCAAGAAAGCGGCCATCGGTTACATCGGCGCCGTCGGTGGCGCTCTCCCGGCGTTGAAATAAGCTGGCCGACGATTGGCCCATCCGGTCCATGCCGGGTTGGGTGGCTTTCCATCCATGAGTTCCTCCAGCCATTTGGTGCCGGAGGAACTTTCCACCGAAAAGCTCCCTCACGTCCACAGCGCGCGGACGCCGAAATAAGCCACATCCTTGCAGCGGCGCAGTGCGCCTTTGAGCAGCGAGGCTTGCGGGTGGGTGCAAAAAGTCATACTGAGCACAATCCGCAACTCGTTGCTTTCCAGGCGGGTGACTTTGTGAAATACCCGCGCGCCCTCGAATATAATCAGGGTATTGGGTGGGGTCGGTACGACCCGCTCGCGTCCGTCCTGGCGGATGAGCAATTGCGCCGAGGACGGGCGCTCTTCCTTCAGGTGGCGGTTGACCAACGGCAGCAATACGGTGAAATGGCGGCCGTGGTAGAAGTTGTGGTCGTAATGCCAGCCGATGTGGTCACGGGGCCGGTCGTAGATCAGCAAGGAGCAGGAGTTTTGATCGTGGATCGGCGTGGGAGCGACCGGTTGGCCAATGACCGCCGAGCACGACCGCCGCAAATACCCGGATTGATAGAACGCCACGATTTCTGGGGCGAGACGGTGCAAATCTTCATAGGCGACCGTACCGCCCTGCTTGTGCGCCGGGAAGTAGCTGCGCTCAGCGTGCCGACAACGCAGTGCAGCCTCGCGCAGCGAATCGAAAACCGGCGTCGGCAACGGTTGCGGAAGCACCGCGATCCGTTGCTGGAAGTCGGGCACTCGCTCCGGTAGCGTCTGGGGCAGGTTCAGAGCCGCGCCGTACTGGGTGACCCAATCGCGCTGCTGTGATTCCAGCCGACGATACCGCCGCCGTTGGCGCAGCGCGAGGCCGGTGACGGCCAGCGCGCCGGTGACAGCGGGAATCAACAGCGTTGCGGGGAGCATGGGCTTTTTTCTCGCATAGGGAACCGAACCGTTCCGACCGAAAAGCCGGCTTACACGAGCGGTCGGGATTACACGTACAGATCGACCATCTTGCGCCAGGCCGACGCGCTGTGGGCGCGGCCATGCCAGACATGCGGGGCGTGCCAGATGCCCTTATCCCACAGCGTGTTGCTGAAATAGCGGTTGTTGTCGAGGAAGGGATCCGCTTGGCCGACCGCCAGCACAATATCCAGTCGCCGCAGTTGATTCAGCAACTCCGGGTCATGCGCATTCGGCAGGAAGTGGCTGGGGGTGTGGAAATAAATCCGCTCGTCGTAATGCCCGTCGAACAGGTCACGGAAATGCTCCATCGCTCCGGTGAGGTCGTAGCGGCCGCTGAAGGCGGCCACTTTGGAAAAGCAATGCGGGTGGCGGAACGCGAAATTGAGCGCGTGGAATGCGCCGAAGCTGCATCCGTGGGCGATCACGCAGGTATGGGGGTTTTTAGCCCACATCAGCGGCAGCACCTCGTGCAACAGATAATCTTCATACTGTTGGTGCCGATGGATGCGATCCTGCGGCCGACTCCAAAAACAGTAAAGGCTTTCGTGATCGATGCTGTCCACGCAATACAACTGCTGTCTCTTATACACANCTGACGCTGCCGACGAGCGATCTAGTGTAGATCTCGGTGGTCGCCGTATCATTAAAAAAAAAGAACGAGGA
>DPWB01000124.1:3017-3418 GCA_003527885.1 Candidatus Competibacteraceae bacterium | reverse complement strand
CTATCACCATCTCTTCCTTTTTTTTTTTTTTCAAGCAGAAGACGGCATACGAGATCTAGTACGGTCTCGTGGGCTCGGAGATGTGTATAAGAGACAGGGCGAGGATTCCTGGAAACAGAAGGATTCGCTTGCGGGCCATCGAGCCAATACCGACCCGCTTTCACCCCCTGAGTAACCCCGTTCGCCTCAAAGTTAGCGAGGCCGCCCGCTCCCCGCCGGTTTCGATCCGCCCCCGGTTTCCAGCGCTAACTTTGCCCGCCCCAGCGTTACCCATCAGCCAACCGGACGATCGCGCAAAGCGTTCCTCCCCTCGATCCGCGCGCCGCTCGCACGCGGCGAAACACCACCCAACGGGCCATCAATCACGCCATGATCGCCAAGCTTGCTGTGACTATCATCGG
>DPWB01000124.1:499-2768 GCA_003527885.1 Candidatus Competibacteraceae bacterium | reverse complement strand
TTCGATCTCGGACTTACGCTAGCGAACATGAAAAACATGGAATCGGTGATCGAACGCGAATTGCAAAGGGACGACCGCATTCTGTCGATCACGCTGTTCGATCCAGAGAAAGTGCTCGTGCACGCCGGCAAGGATCGATTCGCCGCCAACCCGCCGGAAGCGGGAACCTGGCGGCGGCGGACGCAGGCCACCCCCGTCGGCCGCTGGCGCGGCGAAACGCCGGCGGCTTGGCAAGTCGGAATCGGCCTCACCGACACGGCCGGCCGTCCAGCGGGCGGCATCGTCCTGCAATACGACCGCGCGTTCTACGACCGCGACATCCGGCAGACGCGCACCGAACTCGCGCGCGTCGCCGCGATGCTGGGGCTGAGCGTCACGCCCCTGGTGTTCGTCGCGCTGTTTGGCCTGTTCCACCGCCTCCACGGCAGCCTCGCGCGCATTCGATCCGCGCTGGATCGGTCGATTTCGGACCCGCGCGCCGCCGCTTTTCGGCCGCGCGCCGCCGCGCCGCTCGAACGGCATTACGCCGCCGCCGAACACGGCATTCGGGAGGCTTTGGCGATGCTCGATTCCCGACGAGCCGGGCTGAACCACGCCGGCGCGGCCAGAGAGTAAACCCATGAACCACGACCTCCGGCCAAGACCCGAGCCGCCGGCTCGCCCGGTGCAGACCCGGCTCGTCCCGTTGACCTCGGTCACCCTGCTCTTGCTGCTGCTGCCGCTGCTGGGCGTGTCCTATTACGCCTTGGTCGCATTCGAACGGAAGCTGCTGCCGGAAATAGAACAAAAAGCCGTGCGCGTTGGACTGTCGGTCGACGGCGAAATCCGCAGGGCGCTGGATTTCGGCATACCGTTCGCCAAGCTCGAAGGCATGGCGCCGTTTTTCGCCGCCAAACTTGAGGCGGTTCCAGACCTCGCCTATATCGCCGTCACCGCGCGCGACGGCGCGGTCTTGTACCAGCACGGCCGGCTTGATGCGCAGCAACGGGAGTACCTGGCCGCCGAAACGGCGGAGGTTTTGGCGGCCGGAACGCCGCTCGGCAAACTGATCCCGCACTACCGCTTGCCGGCCGTGCTGGAAACGCTGCTGGAAACGCTGTCGGGCGCTCCTCCAGCTCCGCCCGCCGCCCGCCCCGACGGCGGCGATTTTTACCGCATCGCCTTGCCCGTCGGCGCGCGGGAAACCGATGGTGTCATCCATCTCGGCATCGACGCGCGCACCGTCGCCGGTCAGATCGAGGCGATGCTGTTGGATATCGCCATCGTCCTGGCGGTCGCGGTCGTGGCGGCTTTCGAACTGCTGCTGCTGGTCGCCGTCAGCGGCATCTCGGAACCCTTGCGACAGCTCGACGCGCTGCTGCAACGCCTGGGTCGCGGCGATTTCAGTCGGATGTTGGCGGAGGCGGCGCGTGATCGCTTGGGCCGTTTGGGGCGTTCGCTCAACGCGCAAATCGAACGGGTCAACGCCGGTTATCGGGCGGTATTACGGTCGCAAGCGGCGACGGTTGCCGAGCGTGCCAAGACCCCTCCGGCCGCGCTCGCCGGCGAACCCGACGCCGGGGCGATCTCGGCAAGCGTCCCCAGCGCCGACAGCCCGCGTGTGGCCGGCCTGATCCCGGTGCGCGCGGCGGCTTTCCTTATGCTGTTTGCCGAGGAGCTGACGCGGCCGTTCTTCCCGCTCTACGTCCGGGAACTGGCGCCATCCATCGACGGGTGGTCGCGCGACTGGCCGGCGGCGTGGTCGATTTCGCTGTTCGTGGCGGCGCTGGCCTTGTTCGCGCCGCTGGCGAGCGCGTGCTCGGCCCGCCTCGGCCGCCGCCGCCTGTTCCTGTGCGGCGCGCTGCTATCCGGCGCGGGGCTGATCGGGGCCGGCTTCGCCGGCGGTTATGGGGAACTGCTGCTCTGGCGGGTGCTTTCGGCGCTGGGATCTGCGTTGGCCTTCGCCGCCTGTCAGGATTGCCTGTTCGATTGTTCCGACTCCAAGGATCGCGTTCGAGGCGCGGCGCTGGTCGCCGGCGGTCTGGCGGCCGCCAGTTTCTGCGGTCCGGCCATCGGCGGCATTCTCGCCGAACGCATCGGCTATGGAGCGACCTTCGCGGCGGGCGCGGCGCTCGCGGCCACCGCAGGGCTGCTGGCGGTGCGGTTCATCCCGCGCCCCGCCCCACCGCGTCAACCCTGCGGTGGCGGCGAAGCTTGCTCCACGCGCGGGAAGTCCACCGCGAAACTGCTCGGCAACCCGCGTTTTTTGATTCTGACCGCCTTCGCCGCC
>DPWB01000124.1:0-250 GCA_003527885.1 Candidatus Competibacteraceae bacterium | reverse complement strand
GGTGTTGCTGGCGGCGACCGCCCTCGGCGCGGGTCAAGCGCTGGTCGGGCCGGCCCAAGCCCCGCTGCTGGCGCTGGTTGGCCGCGACGCCATCGCCGCAAGCGGCGAGCGGTCGGTGACCGACGTTTATCGCGTGACCGAATATCTCGGCGCGGCCGCTGGCCCCCTAGCCGCCGCCGCCTGCGCGGACGCTTTCGGTTACGCCGGCGCGGCGCTGGCCTTGGGGGTGTTCGGCACGGTCAGCGCCGTC
>DPWB01000084.1 GCA_003527885.1 Candidatus Competibacteraceae bacterium | reverse complement strand
CGAGCGATATCGCGGTTTTCGAGCGCTATCGAAACGCGCTGGACGACGCCTTGAAGAACGGTAACCTGCAACCGGCTTACGAGATATTCAACGCCTATCTGCGGCGGTTGCAGGAACGGACCGCGCATGTTCAGACTCTGCTCAAACAGGAGTTTCGGTTCGACCTCGATGAATCGCTGGAGGTGGATCGCAAGGACGCACCCTGGGCCAAGACCCCGGCGGAACTCGACGAGATTTGGCGCAAGCGTCTCAAGCACGAACTGCTGACGTTGATGCTGTCCGGCAAGGATCAGGCCGCCGCTCGCGAACTGTTGAGCAAGCGCTACGACAATCGGTTGCGGCAAGCGCTGCAATCCAGCAGCGATGACGTGTTCCAGCTCTACATGAACGCCGTCGCCCAGGCTTTCGATCCGCACACCGCCTATTTTTCGCCGCGCAACACCGAAAATTTCAATATCCAGATGCGCTTGTCGCTGCAGGGCATCGGTTGCGTGTTGCGCATGGACGAGGAGCAGGTGACGGTGGTCGAACTGGTGACCGGCGGCCCGGCCGATCTCAGCCAGCAAATCAAAGCCGGCGACCGGATCGTGGCGGTGGCGCAGGGCGATAATGGGTCCTGGGTCGATGTGGTGGGTTGGCGGCTGGACGATGTGGTCGATCAAATCCGCGGCCAGCGCGGCTCGGTGGTGCGCCTGAAGATCGTACCCGGCAAGGCCGGTATAGCGGCGACCGAAAAAGCCGTGCGCTTGGTGCGCGATACCATCAAATTGGAGAAACAGGCCGCCAAGAGCGAGATCAAGACGCTGCGCGGGGCCAACGAGCGCGAACTGCGAGTCGGGGTGATTACCATTCCGGCCTTCTACAGCGATTTCGACGCCGCCCGGCGCGGTGATCGCAATTACCGCAGCACCACGCGCGACGTGCGCGTCCTGCTCGACAATTTGCGGGGTAAGATCGACGGGCTGGTGCTGGATTTGCGCGAGAACGGCGGCGGTTCCCTGCAAGAGGCGGTGGATCTGACCGGCTTGTTCATCGGCGACGGGCCGGTGGTCCAGGTCAAAAGCGCCAGCAACGATGATGCGGAGATCGAGAAGGACCGCGATCCCAGTCAAGCCTACGACGGGCCTTTGGCGGTGCTGGTCGATCACGCCAGCGCTTCCGCCTCGGAAATCTTCGCCGGCGCCATTCAGGATTACGGGCGAGGGATCGTCATCGGCGACCCGACCTTCGGCAAAGGCACGGTGCAGACCCTGGTGGATTTGAACCGGCTGACCCGGGCCAAGGAACCGCAGGGTCAGCTCAAACTGACTATCGCCAAGTTCTACCGGGTCAGCGGCAGTAGCACCCAGCACCGCGGCGTGCGGCCCGACATCGCCATCCCTTCGGTGGTGGACAGCGAGGAAGTCGGGGAAAGCGCGCAGAAAAACGCCTTGCCCTGGGATGAGATCGCACCGACCCGTTATCGCGGTGATCGAGTGTTGGCGAATCTGCTGCCGGAGCTGGCGCGACGCCATCAGTCGCGTATCGACGGCGATGCCGACTACCAAGCCTTTCTGCGGGATTTGGAATTTACCCGACAACAACGCGAGAAAACCACGGTGTCTTTGTTGGAAAGCCAGCGGCGGGCCGAGCGGGAGCGTATCGAGACTTGGCAACGGGAGCGGGAGAACCGGTTCCGGGCGCTCAAAGGTTTGGCGCCGCTCAAGCCCGGCGACGACATGCCCGAAGGCAAGGACAGCGCGGTGGTGGATACCGCGCTGGATGAGAGCGCCCGTATCGTCGGCGATCTGATCGCGCTGAAGGGTTCCGGCGACGCGCCGAGCGCTTTGGTGATGGGGCGCTGACGGGTCATGCCGGGAGTGGCCCTGACCCTCGATGGCGTCTTGGCCGAGCGGTTGGCCAGGGTGCTCGAACGGCTGGAAGCGGTGTTGCCGGCGGCGCCAAAATTGTCCGACTGGGAAGATTATCGGGCCTTCCGCTGGCGGCGGGGCGGCCAGCGCGGTTACCTGCAGCCAGTCCGACACCCTCACCGCTTGCGCTTGGCGGACCTGCGGCGGATCGACCGCCAGAAGGCGGCCCTGGATTTGAACGTCCGACAATTTTTGGCGGGACAACCTTACAACAATGTGCTGTTGTGGGGCGCGCGCGGCACCGGTAAATCATCGCTCGTCAAGGCGTTGCTCGACGAATACGCCGAGCAGGGCTTGCGGTTGATCGAGGTGGACAAGCACGATTTGCTGGACCTGCCCGAGATCGTGGAACCCTTGTACGAGCGACCGGAGCGGTTTTTGCTTTACTGCGACGATCTGTCGTTCGAAGCGGATGATCCCAGCTACAAGGCGCTCAAGGCGATGTTGGACGGTTCGATCAGCAGCGCGCCCGACAACGTGTTGCTGTGCGCCACCTCCAACCGCCGTCACTTGCTGCCCGAGTATATGCGGGACAATCAAGAGGCCCGGATTGTCGAGGGTGAATTGCACCACGGAGAGGCGGTGGAGGAAAAAATCTCGTTGTCGGAACGGTTCGGTTTGTGGCTATCGTTTCATCCGTTCAGCCAGGAGGACTATCTGGCGATCGTCGGCCACTGGATGGGTCAGTTGGAGTTATCGGAAGGGCTGGGTGAGGCGGCGCGCGCGGAGGCGCTCCGTTGGGCGTTGCAGCGCGGCTCGCGCAGCGGCCGGGTGGCTTGGCAGTTCGCCCGTGATTGGGTGGGGCGGCGGCGTGTGCAAGGCCATCATGGATGATCGGAATACGGTCAAAACCGCTCTCTGGCGCATCGCGCGCTTCGCTGCTCAGCCCCTCCAGATCGCCTCGGTTTGCTGAAGGATATCCAGGAAAGACCGGCGCTCCTCCAAAAGGGAATGCTGGCGCGCCGTGTGACGGGCGGCTTCTAAAAGAGTGTGCCTTGCTGGCGGTATCAGCTGTACCGCGTCTCGGACGGCATGGAGTAGCGCTTCAAGGGTATAGGGTGGTTGCAGGCAATTTTGACCCGGCAGGCAAAACCGGCGGTTGCCGACGCAATCGGGGCAAATGACCAGCGTTTCCAGCGCGAAGCTTTCCAAAGCCGGCAGATAAAATCCCTCGGTCGGGTTCGGTAGAAGCAAAGCGATTCTGGCATTCCCCAGCAACTCCAGAAAATCGGCTCTCGCTAGCGGACGGGTCAGCGCTTGCACGCGGTGGCCCGATGTTTTGAGCCGCTCGTGGATTTCCGTTGCCAGCGCAGGTTGTTTGATCCCCACGATCAGAAGGTCGAGCCGGCGAGTCTCCCAGGATTGCGGGGGTGGTAGCGCGGCGAGGTCGATACCGTTGCGAATGGTGAATAAGGGGCCGTTGACTCGGCCGGTCGCGGTCAGGGCGTCGGCGACGGGCGCGCTGACACAGATCCGAATGGCCCGATAGCTGAGGTACTGGTAAAGGGGTTCGTTCGGGTCGGCGTGACGTACATGCTGGATCAGGTTGAACACCGGTTTGGGAGGAGTGCGCCGCTGGGCTTCGCTTAAGACCGACCAGTCCATTCCCCCTAGAAAGAGGATATCCGCTTGCTGGGCGGACCAAGCGGCTAACGTTTGACCGCGCATGGCCAACCAAGGGTTGGTATCGTTCCAGACGGTGTTGCTGGAAAAGGCGATACACGGCTGATGGTGCGCTGAATGCCGTACGTGATTAAAGTAATCCCAGACTTTTAAGTGTCCGCCGGTAAAACCCAGAAAATCTCTATAAAACAAGACTTTTTCCTGCGATGAGCGCCGCTTTCCCCAAGGGGGCCAGGCCGGCTGCGCCCGCGTCCGCCATGCCTCATGAACAGCCTTCAGGAATTTAGCCACGCACTCAAATCCGCGGCCAAATAGGCTGCCAGCCGTTCGATCTGCGGTCGGTACAGGTCTTTCAGTACTTTTTTCAGCGACGGGCGCAGCGCGTGGCCCGTTCCGACAAAAACTGGCTCGCGACAGCCGTGCCGCCGCAACCACGAAGGGCTTTGCGCCGCGACGCCGAGATGCTGAAAACATTGGTTCAGCAACAATTCGGGTTCGAGGGCGATCCGCTCGAAGCGCAGGATCAGCAACTGCTGGTCGGGAAACACCGAGCGCCAAGTTTCCAGGCAAGTCTGGTAATCGCCGCGCCGGCGCGAGCCCGCCGAATGAAAATGGTCGCAAAACCACGGGTCGCTGGCTTCTTCGAAGGTCATTTCCGAGCGTTGCAAGGCCATCAAGGCCGACGACCACGCCCGCTCAATGGGATTGCGGATCACATAAAGCAAGCGTGCCCGAGGCGCGTGGCGATGGATTTCGCGAACCGTTTCGACCGGCAACATGCCGTAAGCGGGGGTGATCTCGCCGGTGATAGCATCGATCCGGGCAAAGTGATCGAAGTATTTTTCGACCGCAGCCGTATCGTGGGGCCGGTTCCAGAAATGCGCTTCCTTGCCCAGGGGAAAGGCCAGTTGCGGGTGCTGGCTGAGCTGCTCGTACAACCAGGTGGTTCCGGCTTTCTGGGCGCCGATTCCCAGAAAATTCAGCATGATCAATGCTTGGTTAGCAAAGACTGCAAGGCGGACTCGTCGAAGGTCGCATTCGCGGGCGGTAAGTAATCCGTCGCACGTTGCGCGAGTTGGTCCTTGACGTAGTCTTGGCGCAGCTGCTGTTCGAGATTCTGTTGCACCTCGTCGAAGCTTTGCAAGCGCGCTGGCTGGTAGTCGAGCTTCTTGATGAGATGAAGCCCGAATTGCGTTTCCACCACATCGCTCACTTGGCCGGTTTCCAGCTTGGCCAGCGCCTCGGCGAAAGGCGCTACCACGTCGCTGCGCTTCAACCAGCGTTCCAGGTCGCCGCCTTTAGCGGCACTGGCTGTGTCGTCCGATTCGGCGTTGGCCAAGCTGGCAAAATCTTCGCCCGCTTGTAGCCGGGTTCGCAATTGTTCTAGAACCTGCCTTTTTTGCTCGCGCTCGCACGCGCACTCGACTTTTTTCAGGATATGAGCCGCCTTGAATTGCTCGGGCAATTGGAATTCATCGTGACGCACGGCGTAATGTCTGTCTCTTATACACATCTGACGCTGCCGACGAGCGATCTAGGGTAGATCGCGGTGGGCGCCGTATC
>DPWB01000255.1 GCA_003527885.1 Candidatus Competibacteraceae bacterium | reverse complement strand
TTTTTTGTTTGTTTTTTAATGATACGGCGACCACCGAGATCTACACTAGATCGCTCGTCGGCAGCGTCAGATGTGTATAAGAGACAGGCGCACGATTAGCCTTCATGATAGCTACGATTAAATTCTGAGGCTCGCCTAAAGGTGGAGGCACCTGTCTCTTATTATTAAATAATTTCATATTCTATATATTGATAAAGTACTCTTTATTTAGATTATGGCATAAAATTTGCCATATCCAACTCGGAACTTATAAATACTGACTGAGGTACTACCCAATGAATACGAAAGTAAAGCGTTCTGGTTTGGCCGCTGTAACTCTTGCATTAGGGCTTGGCATCTGCGGTTTTGCAAATACCGCTTCGGCGACATCTATTGACTTCGCAGGAGACTATACCTTCCTTGGCTCATTAGACGCTACCAGCCCTCTTCCTTCATTGAATTCTGCAGGTTTCAACAATCCTGTTGTCCCTTTAGGACCTTTGAGCGATTGGTGGGTATTCTATCTTGACCCTACCGCTGCAGCCGGCCTCAACGTTAATTTCATACCCACGGATAATATTTCAAACTTTTCACTTAATCTCTATACGGTTAATTCTTCCAGTTGTGGTACGATTGGGTCGCTCTGCACTGGTGTTTCAGTTGGTTCCCTTGTAACACCAGGTAACACATCTCCAAATTTCAACAGCAATATTCCATTTGGCACCCTCACGGCGGGGCAGTACGCTTTTGAGGTAAGCGGTACTGTTTCGAATGTAACTTATGCCACTAATTTATACTCGGGGCAAATTTCTACTACTCCAGTCCCCGAACCGACCACCCTGGCGCTGCTCGGTATGGGCCTGCTCGGCCTGGGCGCCAAGCGCCGCCAGAAAAAGGCTGCCGAAGCCGCTTAAGTACCGTGTTGGTGTAGCGGTAAGCTCTAAAAAACGACGCCTTCGGGCGTCGTTTCCGTTTCTCCAAAAACTCAAATAAATTCAACGCCTTTTAATTATTTTCTTTCCTAAAAATACCGCTGAAATTATCAGCATGCTCCTCAACTCGTCTACAATTTAAGGTCAACTGATCACCTTGTATTTGGAGGCGAGGTAGTGAACGGTGATAACCCTTCTTCGAGACCACGTTTGGTTTTCGATATCCCCTTTCGAGTTGTCGGTTATGTCAGCACGCCTGCTGAGGAAGTCGGCGTCTTGCTCTGGTCTGGAATCGACCCCTACCGTTATTTCAATCAAAGCGACCGATCAGGGGCCGAATCGTTCGAACATTTGCTAACACTGGATTATGAAGGCGCCGTAGTAGGCTGGCAGTCTGCGCAACTCGATGGCTCGGAGCGTCGCTGGCTGGAGGTCTCCCCAGATCTCATCAAACAACTCAACGAGCGCATCCGCGCTGGCGAACCGCTACGATACCGGCAAACGTAATCCTTCCCCTGGTGGAACTGATTCACTGTTCCATCTGCCAGTGCAGACAGGCCGCCACCGTTAAGAGGTCATTATCAGCATGTTGCCGCAGACTGTTCCCGAATCCAACTATCTAATGCGGATGGCCGACGGGACCATCAAGCAGGTTAATCCCTTCACCGGCACTGAGGTGTGGACCGTTCCCGGCCGTGGCAATCGTCCGCTTGGCGTCATGCCTCTCAGTCCTCGCCCTATCGACCCGAATCGAGCCGAGGCTCATTGCGCTTTCTGCTCCCGCCAATATCTGGAGACGCCACCTGAGAAAGCCCGCCTGATCAAGGCCGATGACAAATACATCACCCTGCGTCACCTGCTAGCCGACGAACTGTTTGACACAGTGGCCGAATTTCGCCGCCTGCCAAACCTGTTCGAAATCGTCTCCTTCGATTACTGGCGCAAAAACTTCGGGTATAACCTGCCGGATGCCATTGAGCAGCACAAACACAAGTATCTATCGGGTGAAGCCGGGCGACAGCACGTCCTGAGAATGTCCGAACAGCGGCTAAAAGCGGCCGGCTTTGACGAATCGGCCTGGGAGCGGATGTCAACCGGGGAACGGCTACAGTTCGCCGATGCGTTCTTTGGCGGCGGTCATGAACTGATCGTGGCTCGGCGGCATTATATCGATGGCGCCACCCACGACCACCAACTGGCCTCCTCAGGAACCATGACGCTGGAGGAACACTATCAATACCTGCGCTTCACCATTGATGCCATGCGGGAAATTTACCTCGACAACCGCTACGTCCGCTATGTGGCCGTCTTCCAAAACTGGCTAAAACCGGCTGGTGCCTCCTTCGATCATCTCCATAAGCAACTCGTCGCCATCGACGAACGCGGCACCCAAAACGAAATGGAGATTGAGCGAGTCAGGGCCAACCCCAACCTGTACAACGAAGCGGCCGTCAACTTTGCCGCTTATCGTAACTTGGTGGTGGCCGAAAACGACCACGCGGTCGCCTATGCGGGTTTTGGCCACCTGTTTCCGACCCTGGAAATTTTCTCCAAGAGCGCGCGCAGCCAGCCATGGAACCATTCCCCCGACGAATTGCGCAACATGTCCGATTTGGTTCATGCGTGCCATGCCGCCACCGGCACCGATATTCCGTGCAACGAGGAGTGGTACTACAAACCACCGGATGTCGATGTCCCGATGCCGTGGCGAGTGCTCATCAAGTGGCGGGTATCGACTCCTGCCGGCTTTGAGGGCGGCACCAAAATCTACGTGAACACCATCGACCCGGAAACCTTGCACAAGCGCGTCACGCAGCGCCTGTTCCAGCTACGCGATCAGGGCCTGATTGCACCGATGAAGATCAATCGCGAATGCCCCTGTGTGCCGAATTGTCTGCGCTACAATCCAGCAGTCCGGCAACGGCAATCCGATCATCCCGAATTTCCGCCACTGTCCGCCGGTATATGATCGACGCTCGCAGATCTATTCACGGGCCGGATGTCCTCTGGCCCATCAAAAAATTCAATCGTTATCAGGAGTGACCGATGACTACCCGACCCACCGCGCTCTTCTTCTTAATGATTGGCGGATTTTTGCTGAGCGCTTGTAATGGCGACAGCAATGACGATGTGAGTGGCGCCACGCCGGGAACCGTGGCCGACAGTCGCTGGCTGACCGCCGGCCACGATCTGCACAATACCCGCTTCCAAAACGAAGAGCGCACCATCGGCCCTAACAACGCGCCAGCCCTGACCGTGCGCTGGCAATTTGCCACCGGCGGCGATGTTTCAGCCACGCCGGCAGTGGATGAACAAGCCACTTATTTCCCTGATTGGGCTGGAAATCTCTTCGCCGTTGACCGTCATACCGGGAAGCAGCTCTGGTCCCGCCGGGTAGCCGACTACACCGGCATCGCCGGTGATCTGGCGCGGGCGACCCCGGCTGTAGGCGGCGACAAGTTGATCTTCGGCAACCAAAGCGCGCGCCGGCAGCCATCAACAGCCTGGGTGATGGCGGTCGATAAGCGAACCGGGGACTTGCTGTGGAAAACCCAAGTCGATGCCCACCCGGCGGCCATCATCACCCAAGCTGCTATCGTGGCCAACGGGGTGGTTTACGTGGGTGTGTCTTCCTGGGAAGAAGCCTATGCGGTGTTGGTGCCTAATTATCAATGCTGCACCTTTCGCGGCAGCATGGTGGCTCTGGACGAACACACCGGCCAAATTCTCTGGAAGTGGCATACGGTCCCCGAAGGCTACAGCGGGGGCGCCATCTGGGGTAGCACCGCCGTGCTGGATGCAGCGCGCCGTAGCTTGTACGTGACGACCGGCAACAACTACACCGTACCGGAGGCCGTCCGGCAGTGTGTCGCCGGTGCGCAGGGCAGCCCCCAAGCGCAGCGAGCTTGTATCGCACCCGACAACCACTTCGATTCCGTGGTCGCTCTCGATCCCAGCACCGGTGCCGTCAAATGGGCCAACACGGTGTTGCCGTTCGACGCCTGGAACGCCGGTTGTATTCCCGAATTGGGCAACGACAGCAACTGCCCACAACCGGCCGGGCCTGATTATGACTTTGGGCAAGGGCCGGCCCTCTTTACCGTGCGCATTCCTGAAACCGGCCGGCTACGCCAACTCCTTGGCGCTGGCCAGAAAAGCGGCCAGTATTGGGCTTTCGATCCAGACACCGGCGCGGTCGTCTGGATGACTCAGGTAGGACCCGGTGGCCAGGGCGGAGGGTTGCAGTGGGGTTCAGCAGTCGATGGTCAACGCATCTACACCGCCGTTGCCAACACCGAAAACAAATCGTGGACTCTGATCCAGAATGGCAAATCCACGACCACCACCATCAATTCAGGGCTTTGGAGTGCCCTGGATGCCGCGACCGGGATTATCCTCTGGCAAGTGGCCGATTCCGGCATCGGGCGTGACGGTCAACCCGCACCGACCATGGCACCGGTCACCGTAGCCAACAACGTGGTCTACGCCTGTTCACTGGATCAAGCTGGCTCCATGTATGCCTTCCATGCCACGACCGGTGCCGTCCTTTGGAAATACGCCAGCGGCAATGTCTGTCTCGGCGGGGCTGCCGTCTCGGATGGCACGATTTACTGGGGTTCCGGTTACGGCAACTTCACCGGCCAAGCGACACCGGGCAATAAATTCTTTGCGTTCCATGTGCCAAGCCCCTAGCGACGACCGCCGGGACAATACCGAATTAAACCCATGACCTGGGTTTGTGTCGGTATCGGCAGCAATATTGACCCTGAACGAAATATCTGCGCCGCCTTGGCGGCGCTGAATCGGCACTTCGGCCCGTTGCTCGTATCCACCGTCTATGCCAATCCACCGGTTGGCTTTGTCGGTGACGATTTCCTCAACCTGGTGGTTCGGTTCGACACCGACCTGCCACCTCCCCGGCTGGCCGCCGAACTGCGCGAGATCGAAAAGTGCCAGCAACCCTCCGGTAAAGAGGTGCGATTTGCGCCGCGCGCATTAGATCTGGATTTGTTACTTTACGCCGATGCTGTGTTAATCGCTGATGGCGTGCGGGTTCCTCGTCGTGACATTACCCGCTACGCCTTCGTGCTGCGGCCCCTGGCGGAAGTGGCCGGCGACTGTTTGCATCCGCTGCTCGGTGTCACATTCGCCGAACTGTGGGAGCGATTCGATCAGTCGCATGAAAGATTGCAGCCGGTCGTGCTGCCCTGCGCCCACTAATTGGCCTTGCTGGGTGTCCAACCAGTATGTGATACCCTTCCCGACCGCTTAGCCGCCGGCGATCAGCCAGCGACCGTTTTCAACCTACCCAGCCGGTCATCGCGGCTCGTTGGGCAGTCTATTTTTGGTTAATGCACTCATGCAAGCTTTCAACGTCGAACGTGTACTTGATGTCCATCACTGGAACGAGACGCTTTTCAGCTTTAAAACCACGCGAGATGCGACGCTACGCTTTCGCAATGGTCATTTCGTGATGATCGGACTGGAGGTGGAGGGCCGCCCGTTGCTGCGAGCTTATAGCATCGCCAGCGCCAACTACGAGGAACATCTCGAATTTTTCAGCATCAAGGTGCGTAACGGGCCGCTGACCTCGCGGTTACAACATCTCAAGGAAGGCGATACGATTCTGGTTGGCCGCAAACCGGTCGGCACCTTGGTTATTGACGATTTGCTTCCCGGCCAGCGGCTTTACTTGTTCGGTTCGGGTACAGGCTTGGCACCCTTTCTGAGCATCATCAAAGACCCGGATACTTACCAGGGCTTTGAAAAGGTCGTGCTGGTCCATGGTGTCCGCCATATCAGCGAACTGGCCTACGCGGACTTTATTAAAGAAGAACTGCCGAAAAATGAGTTTTTAGGGGAGCTGATCCGAGAGAAGCTGATCTATTACCCCACCGTGACCCGAGAGCCTTTTCACAACCGGGGGCGGCTGACTCACCTGATCGAAAGCGGCAAGATTTTCGAAGATCTTGGTCTGCCACCGCTCGACCCGGCCCAGGATCGGGCGATGATCTGCGGCAGCCCCGGTCTCTTGAAAGACACTTGTACCCTTTTGAATGAACGGGGTTTCAGCATCTCGCCGCACATCGGTGAACCCGGCCATTACGTGATCGAGCGGGCATTTGTGGAAAAATAATGACAGCCGACGCAGTGACCGGCCGCCTCATGAGGGGAAGCCGGCCACCGCGATGCTTACGAATAAAGCGGGGTGATTCCTAGCTGTTGATGTAAGCCATTGACCGTTTGCGGGTCCAGGCCAAGGGCCTGTGCCAACCGCTGCATGTATTGAACTTCGGCGTTGGTGTCGAGATTGATCGCCATCAGCGACATCATATAGACGTTGCTGGCCATCCCCTGCTGGACCTGCTCCAGAAAATCCATATTCAGCGGCCGAGCGATTTCATCTTTGACAAACGCTGCCTCCTGTGGACCAAGATCAGCCAGTTTGCTAACGATGTTCTGTTGCTCTTGCGCATCGATTTGGCCATCCGCCTTGGCGGCGTTCAGCATCGCTTTGATGAGGGTGATGGCCTGTTGGTTTAAGTGGGCCACCGCTTCAGCGGGCGCCGCTTCCGCCCCGGGCGGCAGGATTGAAGCGTCGGTCAACGCAGAAGATTGACCCGCGCTACCTTTACCCAACATGCTAAACCCGCTCATCGCCAAACCAGCGAGCACTGACCAAGGAATACCACCGCCTTGGGATCGACCGCCACCGGCGAGATGCCCCAACACCGACCCCAAACCGCCTAGCCCACCCGATTGGCCACCACCGAGCAGACTGCCCAGCACCGATCCCAAACCGCCACCGGCACCTGGCGGTGGCGGGCGTTGGCCACCGAGCAGGCCGCCGAGAAGATCACCTAAGCCACCACCGCCAGGGGGCTGTTGCTGTGGGCCGCCACCGAGCAGACCACCGAGCAGACCACCTAAGCCGCCACCGCCCGGCTGCTGGGCGCCGCCCCTCGTCAACCCATTGAGTACTTGCCCGAAAACTTGTCCGCCGATCCCGGAGGACATGGCGTTATTTCCCAGCAAACTACCTAAAATCTTTAATGCATCCATTCCATTACCCTCATTCAGTTGGTGGGTCGATGACGCTAACCGTATTAGCGGTCACCCGGCAAAACGTTCATCGCGTGAACAGTGCGGAGTGACAACCTGTCACCCCGCAGAAACCGCTCCCGTGAAAACTCAGCTTCCGCTGAGAGGAATCCGAATCTTCTGACCGACATAAATCTTGTCGGGGTCCTGGATCACTTCGCGATTGGCTTCAAAAATTTGGTTATACGCCGAGGCATTGCCCAGGAAATGCTTGGCAATCGAGGACAGCGTGTCACCCGACTTGATGGTGTAATACTCGACCTTACCCGTCTGAGGCGGGGCCTTTATCCCATCGGCGGATACATTCTGAACCCCTTGAACATTACCCGCCATCAAGACCGCTTTTTCCATGGCTTCCGGAGTGATGGCATCACCAGAAAGCTGAACCTGGCCGTCTTTGAATTTCACATCCAGATTCTTGACACCGGGATTGGCCGCTTCAATTTCCGCCTTGATTTTCGCGGCTGGGTCCTGCTCGTCCGCGCCGAACAACTTTTTACCCTGGTTGACGATAAAGTCGAAAAGTCCCATTGCAATCTCCTGTGATTTCTCGGTTTCAATCCACGCCCTTGACCGGGCGAAACAGCATGGCAGAGGTCACTCCTCCCCCACGCACACTTATCCCCCTGATGGGGGAGGTTTCAAGCCAGAGTTTCTGCTCGATGAAACGTCGTCGAGCCGCTCAGAAAACCAATGCCTGCCTGATCGTGGCTTTTCAGGCATTGGGTAAAGGGGGCGGCATGGCGGCAAACAGGGCGTTCAATTCCCTGACCTCGCCGGCTGGTGTCCAACTCGCCATGCCCTGGGTCCACACCAAGGTGGTGCGGGTTAATTGGCCGCTTTGTGCCTGCTGTTGCAGATCCTCCATGCCAAACGGCCCAGCTTGCTGGTTATTCACCGCGACAAAATAGCGGTTAACGGTCGGCAAAGGCGGTGGGGCCGGTGCCGATTGGGTCGGCCGCGCCAGCGCGTCGTTTAAGCGCTGCGCCATCGCCAACCCCAGCCCCATGCTCATAGCCTCGGAACCACCACCGGGATTAGCGGCTGCATCGCGCAAGGCTTCCGCTGCCTGAAACTGCGTGTACTGATCGAGATTACCGACGATACCCATGCTGCTGCGCTTGTCCAAAGCCGCTTCGACTTCTTTGGGCAAGGAGATGTTCTCGACCAACAAATTGGTCAATTCCAACCCGACTGCCCCGAATTCTGGAGCGATCCGTTGTAACAAGAATTGACCGAGTTGGTCGTAATTGCCCGCCAAATCCAGCGCCGGGATCTTGGATTGCCCCAAGATGTTGGTAAAGCGCGATACCACCATGTTGCGCAATTGGTTGGTGATCTCGTCCGTCGTGAAATTGCCGTCAGTACCGACGATCTCACGCAAGAAAAGCGATGCGTCTTTAATGCGGATCGCGTAGCTACCAAACGCCCGCAGCCGGATTGGGCCGAATTCGGCATCGCGCAGCATCACCGGATTCTGCGTCCCCCACTTGAGATCGGTAAAGCGACGAGTGCTGAAAAAATACACCTCGGCCTTGAACGGACTCTCGAAACCGTGGGGCCAAGCTTGCAAGGTGGACAACAGCGGCATGTTGTTGGTTTTCAGCTCGTACATGCCGGGCTGAAAGGTATCGGCGAGCTGGCCTTCATTGATGAACACCGCCACCTGCCCTTCCCGTACCGTCAGCTTGGCCCCGTATTTGATTTCGTTGCCGTAGCGCTCGAAACGGTACACCAAGGTATCGTTTGACGGATCGGTCCACTGAATGACATCGACGAACTCACCAAGCAACTTGTCCCACAAGGCCATGGCTAGCGACCTCCGGCAGGCGGTTGGGTACGGGCGTGGGCAGCGGATAGCGCTTGGCGCAATTCGCCTTCCAGGGTTTCGAGTTGTGCAGTCGCTTCTTTGCGATGGCGGCGGCCCTCATCGGCGATTCGCAGGCTGTCTTCAATGGTGGCAATGAGGGTTTCGTTGGCTTGTTTCACCGTTTCGATGTCGAACACGCCGCGTTCGATTTCGGCACGGGTTTGGGCGTTGGCCTGGCGGAGATTTTCGGCGTTGGATTTCAACAGATCGTTGGTTAAATCGGTGGCGGCCTTGACGGTCTTGGCCGCTTCGCCGGAGCGATAGATAGTGATGGCTTGGGCCAGTTGCTGCCGCCACAGCGGCACGGTATTGACCAGGGTGGAATTGATCTTGTTGATCAATCCCTTGTCGTTTTCCTGCACCAGGCGGATGCTGGGCAAGCTTTGCATGGTGACTTGGCGGGTCAGTTTGAGATCGTAAACTCGCCGTTCCAGATCATCACGGCTGGCGCGCAAATCGCGCAAAGATTGCGCTTTCACCATATCCTCGCCGGCGGCAACCTCCTTTTCCAGGGTCGGCAGCACTTCAGTATCGACCTGTTGCAGCTTGGCGTCCCCAGCGGCAATGTACAGCTCCAGCGTATGAAAGTAGTCAAGATTCGCGTCATAAAGCCGATCCAGCATGGCGACATCAGTCAGTAGCTGAGTCTTGTGCCGCTCCAGTGCGTCGCTGATGGTGTCGATTTGATTGCGCACCGTCTCGTATTGCTGGACGATCTTGACCAGCGGTTTGGTTTTGCCGAGCAACCGACCGAAGAAGCCGGGCTTTTTGTTCGGGTCGAGTTCGTCGAGATCGAAGCCGCGCAGCACCGCGATCATTTCGTTCAGCGCGGAACCGGCCGGACCGCTGTCCTTATTGCGCACCCCTTCCAGCATCTGGTCGGAAATGGCGGTCAACTGCTCCTGCGCCTTGCCGCCGAAGAAAAGGATGGAATTGCTGTCGCTCAGATCCAGTTCCTTGACCAAGGCGGCGATGTGTTGCTGGTTCTGGGCGGCCATCGGCGCGCGGGCGGCCAAATCCTGTTGGACTTGCGGCAGCGCGGCGGCGAACTCTTGCGGCAGCGCCGGCGGCGAAGAGGGCGTGGTGGTCGGCGTCGTGCTCATGCAGTGCCATTCCTTAAGGGTGGAAGCCGTCTTTCAAGCCAGGATGAACGGATGATGGGTGGAGAGCCGGAAAAATTTTTTTCCATCAGACCACGCCTTCCCGTTTCAGTTGGGTCGTCAAGACTTCGATTTGCACGTCGAGATCGGTGACATCCGCTTCCAGCAGCTTTTGTCGCTGCTCCGCGAAAACCTCCTCGATGGTCGCCAAAACCCGGCGGAAATTGTCCTCCAGTTCCGGCGCGGTGACGCGGCCGTGGGTTTTCGCGTAGCCTTCGGTCACTTGCTTGGCGCCGTCGAGATAAACGTTCAGGAACTTGCGAGCGCGCCGCAAATCGCGGGGGTCTTCCTCCAGCATCGTCAAGATCTGGCGGGCTTGGCCGGCGATGCGGCGCAGACGGGTGTTGAGTTCGGCGTTGTAGATGTGGCGGGTGCTCTGCTCGATGGCGGCGATGGAGGCTTCGGCCTGGGCCAGCGCCTCCAGCACCCGGTCGGTGGAATCGAGGCCGTCGCGGTCGGTGAAGCGTTTGGCGCGGTGCGGGTCGAAACCGTAGCTCAGATAACAGCCGAGCAGGGCGAGCAGGCCGTAGACGAGCGCCATCAAGGGCGAGTGTCCGACGCTGGCCCAGGCCGTGGTCGCGGTCGCCAGCGCGATCAGGCCGCCGCCGAGCGTTTTAAACGGCCAGGGCGCTCTGGCGACCTGGCGGCGCAGATAGTCCGCTTCCGAGCGCAAACCGCGCCGCAGCAGCAGCGCCCCACCGAGGAACAGCCCGTAGCAGATCCCGTTGTCGAACAGGCCGGTCAGATCGCCGTCCATCAAAGCGCCGACGGCGGCCAGCAGCACCGGCAAGGGCAACAAGAACATCAGCAGCCCCCTGGTCGGAGAGGCCGAGCGGGGAGCTTGCGTGTAGCGTTCGGCCACGGTGCGAATTCTCCTTTGCAGCAACACGACCAGGGGAACCACCAAAAACAGGACCGCGCTGGCCAGCACCAAAAAACGGTTCATGGCAGCAAAATAGCGGCATCAATGGCTCAAGGTCGGCCATGGGCTATGCGGCGGCGCGACGCTCGCGGGATCCGCCGTCAGCGCCTGGCAGGATACGGCCCCGACCGTGGCCAGCAGCAACAGCAGGCCGATGAGTTTGCGAAGAAAGTCAGGCATGGTGGCAGACTCGCTCAGTGACGTTAGGGCCGTTACCCGCTATAGTATACCTTGCGTTACACTCAGTCTAGACAGCGCGTGATCGAGCGCCGTTTCGGCGTCGAAATAACGTTCGGCCGGCGCCGCGAAGGTCCGGTGCGCGAAACCGCCGTCCGCGTCCGGCCGATACAGCGCCCTATAGTGATCCGGCCGCGCCAGCAGATCCCGAATTCCGGATAGCAACGCCGCCAGATCGTCCCGATCGGTATGCAGGCCGAAACTGGCGCGCACCATGCCTTGCCGGCGGGCGAGCAACGCCGCCGCACCCTCGGCGTCGGGATCGAGCTCCAGGGCCCACAGCTCCGGTTTCAGCAGTTCGCGAACGTAAGGATGCGCGCAGAAACAACCGTTTCTGACCGCGATGTTGTGGTAATCGTTCAATGCGGTGGCGGTCAGGCCGTGCTCCAGGCCGTCCAGGTTGAAGGCCACGGTTCCGAGGCGCGGCGTGCGGTCGAGATCGGTGTCGCCGTAAAGCCGCACGCCCGGCTGGGCCGATAGCTCCGCCACGAATTCCCGGAGCCGCGCCTGCTCGGCGGCGTGAACGCGCGCCATGCCGATCCGTCGCAAGATGTTCAGCGCCGCGCCCAACTGTACCGCGCCGACGATGTTCGGGGTGCCGGCTTCCTCGCGATCCGGGAAGCGGTCGGTCACCAGATACCCCTTTAAATGGACGTCGTCCACCATGCCGCCGCCCAGTTCGTCGGGCTCCTGATCGGCCAACAGATTTCGCCGCGCCACCAGTACCCCCGGCGAGCCGGGCGCGTAGAGCTTGTGGCCGGAAAAGACCACGGCATCCAGTTCCCTGTCGGTCGCGCCCGTGTCGCTGAGGGGCAACGGGGCGTGGGCGAGATACTGGGAGGCATCCACGACGACCCAGGCGCCGTGAGCGTGGGCCAGCGCCGCGATGTCGTGAACCGGATTGATGATGCCGGTGACGTTGCTGGCCGCCGAAACGGCCACGTAGTTGACCCGGCCGCGCCGCTGTTCCAGCACGGCGGCCAGCGCCGTCAGATCGACCGCGCCCAGCGCCGGCGGTTCGCCGTTCAGCGGCGCGTGGACGATGTGGCGGGCGTGTTTGCGGTGCGGCAGGTCATTGGCGTGATGCTCCATCAAGGTCGACACCACCGCATCCCGCTCCGGCCGGCGCGCCGCCAGCGCCCGCGCCAGCCGATTCAGCGAGGCGGTGCAACCGCTGCCGGCGAAAATGGCGGTGTGGCGGTCGGGGTCGGCTTGCAGAAAACCGAGCGCCTGCGCGTGCGCCCAGGCGTATGCTCGCTGGACGATGCGGGCGGAGAAATGCAGCTCGCTATGGGTGTTGGCGTAGTGTTCGAGCAGTTGGTCCGCCACCTCTCGGGCCGGACGCAGCGCCAGCGTGGAGGCCGCCGAATCGAGATAGCGGCGGCGGGTTACCCGCCCGTCGGCCAACCGGTAGCGGGTGTCGAGGCCGATGAACTCTTTTGTCAACGCGTCGGGCGACATCGGGGTTCGCTTGAGTTGCCAAAGCACCGCCGGCGGGCGACGGCGGCGCGGGTCCGGTTCTCGGAAGGGCGGCTCCCGGCCGGATGCGCCGGCCGGGAACCGGTTGTGGGATCAGCGGTCCTTGACCGGTACGTAATCCTGGACGGTGGGGCCGATGTAGACCTGACGCGGCCGGTAAATGCGCGACTTGGGATCGTCGTGGAGCTCTTTCCAGTTGGCGATCCAGCCCGGCATCCGGCCGATGGCGAAC
>DPWB01000248.1 GCA_003527885.1 Candidatus Competibacteraceae bacterium | reverse complement strand
TTTTTTTAACGGCAACTCCCTGACTTTCTGATAAAACGACTGTCTTGTGCGTTGCGTTGTGTTGCGTTTCTCGAACAAAAAAAACAATGAATAAAAAAACTTCGCAAATCATACGGCTTCCCCAAAATCTTGACTGCCCAGCCCTAGTATCGCATCCCCCTTCAATAGCCCAAATCGTCAGCGACACTCGCTTGGGCAGAGTTAGTCAATCCGCCAGTGTCGCATCACGCTCGAGATCATGGCGCTACCTTGAGGACTAGCGTCCTGAACGATTACAGCTCTTATCCCTCGCCTTCCCATCCATCAAAAGCATACGGGAGACCGCTCCAATGCTCGCTTTCGCTAACGCTTATCCCTTACTCACCATCACTTCGTTCGGGCCGCATACGCCGCCCCCTCCGAGTCGCCCGCCCCACCCGATAAAAAATTTAATGACGAGCATGGCCGCGGCGTCCCCTTTCGATAATCGCGAAGCGAAATGCGAAAGACCCCTATCAAAGGAACCGGCGCCGACCATTGATTCTCTAGGCGGTGTGCTCTTCTTGATTGGCTTGATGCTTTTCCTGTTTCTTGCCAGTGCGCCCGTTCAAGCGGCCACGATAACCCTGACTTGGAACGCCAGCTCCGGCCCGGTGGCGGGCTATCGGGTGTCTTACGGCTCCCAAAGCCACAATTACCAATCCACCGCACCCGCCGCCCCTAATTTGATTGGTGCCACCAGCTACACGACCCCCGATTTACCGGCCGGAACCTATTATTTCGCGGTCAAGGCATTCGACAGCGCCGGCAACAGCAGCGACTACTCCAACGAAGTCAGCAAAACCATCACGGCGAGCGTGGCGGCTCCAACCGCCAGTTTCAGCGCAAACAAAACGACGGGCGCCGCACCTCTGGCGATCAATTTCACCGACAGCTCGACTGGCAATATCACCGGCCACTCCTGGAATTTTGGCGACGGCACCACCAGCACCGCGCAAAATCCAGCGAAGACCTATTCGAGTCCGGGTACTTATACCGTCAAGCTCACGGTCACCGGAGCAGGGGGCAGCAATACGGCCACCAAAACCAATTACGTTTCGGTTTCCGTGCCTACCGCGTCCAATCCCCCCACCGCAGCAGCCCCTGTCGCCAGTTTCAGCGCCAGCCCGACCAGCGGAACCACCTCGACCTCGGTCAACTTCACCAACACCTCGACCGGTAGCGTCACTACCTGGTCCTGGAATTTTGGCGACGGCACCACCAGCACCGCCAAGAACGCCATCAAAACCTACGCCAATCCCGGCACCTATACCGTCAAACTCACCGCCACAGGCTCCGGCGGCAGCAATACCGCGACTAAAACCAACTACATTTCGGTTTCGGCGGCTGCGCCAGCAGCCAGTTTCAGCGCAACCCCCACTTCGGGGCCAGCGCCGCTGTCCACGACGTTCAAGAATACGTCCACCGGCACCATCACCAGTTACTCCTGGAACTTCGGTGACGGCACGACCAGCACCTCAGCCAATCCTACTCATACCTACTCCAAGACAGGCGCTTATACGGTCAGTCTGACCGCTACTGGACCGGCTGGCAGCAACAGCAAGACCCAGACCAGCTATATCACGGTGGCCGGCGCCGGCACGAACACGGGCGGCTTGGTCGCCGCTTACAATTTCGAAGAAGCTAGCGGCGCCGCCGTGCTCGATGCTTCCGGAAAAGGCAACCAGGGCGCCATCGGCGGCTCCACCCGGGTCGCCTCAGGCAAATACGGGAAAGCGCTAGCCTTTGACGGGGTTGACGATTTGGTCACGGTCAACGACTCGGCCAGCCTGGATCTGACGGCCGGCATGACGCTGGAAGCGTGGGTATATCCCAGCACTAACGCGGGCTGGAAGCCCGTCCTCGTCAAAGAGATAGACTCTCTTTACTACCTTTATGCCAGCACGACTTTTGGCAATGCGCCGGCCATGGGCGCCAAAATCGGTAGTTACCCGCTGCTCTACGGCAATACTCCCTTACCTCTCAATGGCTGGACTCACCTAGCCGCCACTTATGACGGCGCCACACAGCGCCTTTACCTGAACGGCACATTGGTGGCCCAACGCTCCGTGAGTGGCGCCATAGCAATCTCCGCCGAGCCCTTGAGAATCGGCGGCAGCAGTCATTGGGGAGAATACTTCAGCGGCCGGATCGATGATGTCCGTATCTACAACCGCGCCCTGACCCTGAACGAGATTCAAACCGATATGAACACACCGGTCAAATAACCCATTACCGCAGCGGTGCTCGGGACTCCGGTGGCGCTTACCGGCCACCGGAGCCTAACCCCCAAGCCGCGCGGCAACGGAGTCGTACCGCAACCCCGGCGGGCTCGATACCACCCTCAACCAGCGGCCGATGGCCGATCCGGCCGGCCTTTCGACCGCTCGAGCCGCCACCAAGCCTCCAGCACGCACGCGACCGACCAAGCTTGGGAAGGAGCGCCACGAGGAAAGTGCGGCGGCGCGCCATCGAAAATTTCGCTGACGGTGCCCAAACCCGCATCCAACAGGTGATCGCGGATCGGTTCCAGCCAAGCCTGCGCCTTGGCGACATCGCCATGCACCCGATAAACCGCCAGCGCGTAATAACCCAGCAGCCAACCCCAAACCGGACCCTGGTGATAGCTGCCGTCGCGCTCTAAAACGCCGCCGCTGTAGCAGCCCGTGAATTCAACGTGGTGCGGCGCCAACGAACGCAAGCCGTAGGAAGTTAGCAACTCGCGATCACAAACCCGCATCACCGCTTGCTGGGTGCTGGAATCGAGCGGGCTGTGCGGCAGGCTGACCGCCAAAAGCTGGTTCGGACGAATCCGCGCATCATCGCCATCGGAACCGTCCAGCACATCGAACAATCCCTCCCCGTCGGGACGGATAAAGCGCTGGAAACCTTGCTGGGCTTGCGCTGCCAGCCCTTCGTAAAAGGCCGGCGACCGCCCGAGCCGGCGGGCGCAATCGGCCACCACGCGCAGCGCGTTATACCAGAGCGCGTTGATCTCCACCGGTTTGCCGGTGCGCGGCGTCACCACCCAATCACCGACTTTGGCATCCATCCAGGTCAGCTGCAGGCCCGGCTCGCCGGCCCGCAGCAACCCATCGCGGGGATCCATGCCGATACCGTAACGGGTCCCGGCGACATGCCAGGCCACGATCTCTTGCAAGACGGGAAAGGCTTCAAGCAAGCTATCGGTTTCGCCCCCGTTATCCAGGAAAGCCCGCCAAGCTTCGACGTACCATAACGCGGCGTCGACGGTGTTGTAGGCCAGTGGCTCTCCCGCCGTGGGAAACATGTTGGGCAACATGCCCCGATCGATGAAACGGGCGAAGGTGAGCAGGATGCGACGGGCGATATCGTTGCGCCCGGTGGCCAGCGTCAGCCCGGGCAACGCGATCATGGTGTCCCGCCCCCAATCGCCGAACCACGGATAACCGGCGATGACCGACTGGCCTTCCGGCAGCTCCGGCAACGGTCGGGCAAACACAAAACCGTCGGCCGCCAGCACTAGTTGCCGTATCCAGTCCGGCGCCCGCCGCAATTCGGGCACGCGCTCCCGCGCGTGGCCCAACAAGTCCATTTCTCGCCGTTGGAAGCGATGCAGCGCCGCGTTCAAATCCAGTGAGACTGCTCCATCGAGGCTGGCGACGATACCGGTCCAAACACCAGGGGCTAACGTGAGCATCGCTTCGCCCAGGCAAAGGTGGTGATCGCGGTCCGCCAAGCCCCGCTCCCGCTCCAGCGGCAGATCGAAATTTTCAAACCAAGCCACCCCATCCTCGATCACGCCACCGACCGCCCACAGCCGTAGCGCCGCCTCCGCGGCACGAACCACGCGCTCGGCCGGCGCCGGCGCCTCGATCACCGGTTGGAAGGCTGCCATTTGGGTGGTGGCGTGGTGGTCGCGGCTGTTGACCAACAGTCGCACCCGCAAACGTGGAGCGCGCCCGGCGCTGCTCGAAAGCAAGCGATAAGCCACATAAGTGGTATTCGCGCCCGGCTCCAGCCAAATCCGCTGCTCCAACACGAGATCGCCCACGGCAAAACGCCAGACCGGCATACGGCCTTCCAGGCGGAAGGATTCGACATGCACGTAGCCCCGTGGCTCGACGACCGTCTCGCTCCAGCGGTTGCTGCACAATGCAATGTCCCGCACCCCGTCCAACAAGGTGGCGTCAGCCTTGGCGAACAGCAACCGGCGACCCAACGGCGACCGCACCGGGGCGATGAGCAGACCGTGGTAGCAACGGGTCAAAGTGCCGGCCACGGTGCCGGCCGCATAGCCGCCCAAGCCGTTGGCCAGCCACCACTCGCGCCGCTCGGCCTGGAGCAAATCCCCGCAAACCGCCCGGCCAAAGCGGATGAAGGAGGGCAGTTCGACGGGGGTGGGCAACGGCTTGGTTTCCGGCATGGGTCAGTGTCTTGTTAGGATAAGAATGGAATTACAAATGACGGCGGCTAGTGCAGCCGCAGCCGGTCGCCGGGCCGGATGCCGCGTCGCGCCGCTTCGCCGGCGTTGATCTCTAAAATGTAGCGCACGGTCGGCGTCTTGCTCGGATAAAGCGGACAGTCCGCTCTCTGGCAGGGCGGCGCTTCCGCCACGATCTGTGACAAGCGCCCTTCGCTGTCAAAATACAGCAAATCCAGCGGAATAAGCGTGTTCTTCATCCAGAATACCGCCGGCCCCGGCGCTTGCACGAACAACATGCCCCGGTCGCCGGGCAGCTCGGTGCGGAACATCAGGCCGCGCTCGCGCTGTTCGGGCGTCCGGGCGACTTCCACTTGAAATGCCGCCGCGCCGACCGTCACTTGCACCGGCTCCGACGCTGTTACCGCGATGGGCAACAGACAGGCCGCCAACAATAACGCGCTAAAATCAAAATTGATTTTCATGCCTCTCACTCTGGGATCGGAACCGCTGCGCCGGCGGCCGCCGGCCTCGCCCCACCGCGCGCAGCTTTACCGCTCGTTGAATTCGGCCGTGCGGCACCTTCCGCCGAACGGCTATTGTCCGGTTATCCGGGCCTGCATCGTTTCGATCCTATCATGGTAAACCAGTCCGCCTTGTCAGCCCGACCGCTTGTCGGCAACATAAGCCCTTCTCAAAATCCGAGCGACCGCATTTCACTCTCATGCACTTCGAAGTCTTCCACAACGACGGCGCCGCGCGCCGCGGCCGGTTGCGTTTCCCGCGCGGCACGGTGGAAACCCCGGCCTTCATGCCGGTCGGCACCTACGGCACGGTCAAGACCCTGACCCCGGAAGAGGTGCGCGCCAGCGGCGCTGAAATCATCCTGGGCAACACCTTTCACCTGATGTTGCGACCCGGCGCGGCCATCATCGAACAGCACGGCGACCTGCACGGTTTCATGCACTGGGACGGGCCGATTCTGACCGATTCCGGCGGCTTTCAGGTGTTCAGTCTGGCGGCGATTCGCAAGATCAGCGAAGCCGGCGTGAAATTTCAGTCACCGGTGGACGGCGGCACGGTATTTCTGGGACCGGAGGAATCGATGGCGGTCCAGCGTTCGCTCGGCTCGGACATCGTCATGATTTTCGACGAATGCACCCCCTATCCGGCCACCGAAAGCGCAGCGCGCCAGTCCATGGAACTGTCGCTGCGCTGGGCGCGACGCAGCAAGATCGCCCACGGCGACAACCCCGCCGCGCTGTTCGGCATCGTGCAGGGCGGCATGTACCCCCATTTGCGCCAGGTCTCGGCGGACGGCTTATGCGAGATCGGTTTCGACGGCTACGCCATCGGCGGTCTGGCCGTGGGAGAACCGCCGGCCGAACGCCTCCACATTCTCGAAGGCGCCCTGCCGCTGCTGCCGCAACGCGCGCCGCGTTATCTGATGGGCGTCGGCAAGCCGGAAGACATCGTCGAAGCGGTGCGTCGGGGCGTCGATTTGTTCGACTGCGTGCTGCCGACCCGCAACGCGCGCAACGGCCATCTTTTCACCCATCACGGCGACATCCGCATCCGCAACAGCCGCTATCGCCACGATGACCGCCCCCTGGACCAACGCTGCGGTTGTTATACCTGCCGCCATTACAGCCGCGCCTACTTGCGCCATCTCGACCAGTGCCGCGAAACCCTCGGCGCCCGGCTCAACACCATTCACAACCTGCACTACTATCAGGAGCTCATGCAAGCCCTGCGCGAAGCCATCGCCGGTCAGCGACTGGCGACATTCGCCGCAGAACTCTACGAAAAGCGCGGGCAAATCGCCCTACCCGTGTATAATGACGCGCTTTAAAAACCGGCCTCGAACCCCGCCCCCGCACCGATGCCGCCCGCCGCCAGCCCTTCCCGATTCGCTGCGGGTGCCCCCGCGGCACGAGGCTAGCCATCACCGAGGAGCCCCATGGAAAGCCTATTGAACTTCTTCATCCGAGACGCCGCCGCCCAAACCGCCACCGGCGCTACCGCCGACGGCGCGATGGGCTTGATGAACCTGCTGTTTCCCATCATCCTGATCGCGGCGTTTTACTTCCTGTTGATCCGCCCGCAGACCAAGCGCGCCAAGGAACACAAGCAGATGGTGGACGGCCTGAAGAAAGGCGATGAAATCGTAACCGGTGGCGGGGTGCTGGCGCGCATCACCGACGTGGGTGACAACTTCGTTCAGGCCGAAATCGCCGACGGCGTGCAGATCAGGGTTCAAAAGCAAGCGGTCGGCTCACTGATGCCCAAGGGCACCTTCAAAGGCAATTTGTAATCGCGCCCCCGGCGCTCACGCGGGAATCACCGTTTCATGCCTACTCCGCACGCCCTGAACCAATACGCCTGGTGGAAATATCTGCTGATCGGCTTCGTCATTTTTTGGGGGTTGATCTTCGCGCTGCCCAATCTGTTCGGCGAAGATCCCGCCGTGCAGATTTCCGGCGCCCGCGCCAACATCCCCATCGACGCCGCGTTTCAAACTCGGGTCAACACCGTACTCGACAGCGAAAAGCTGCCCCACAAACGGCTGGAACTGGAAGCCGACCGGCTGTTGATCCGCTTTTCCGATTCCGAAGAACAGCTCAAAGCCGCCGACATCCTCAAAGATCGCTTGGGTCGCGACTACATCGTCGCCCTCAATCTCGCCTCCTCGGCACCGTCCTTCCTGCGCGCGCTCGGCCTGAACCCGATGTATCTGGGGCTGGACTTGCGCGGCGGCGTGCATTTTTTAATGCAGGTCGACATGGACGCCACCGTCAAGCAGGTGGAAGACAGCTACGTGGATGAAATCCGCGGCCAATTGCGCAACGATAAAGTCCAGTACACCTCGGTGGGCCGCGCCGCCAGCGGCGGTGTGCAGGTCGAATTCAAGGACGCCGCCGAACGCGACAAGGCCGCGCCTCTACTGCGCAAGAGCCTCGGCAACCTGCAACAGAGCGAGGTAGGACCGCTCGGCCTCAAGCTGACGCTGGGCGAAGCGGAAATCAAGGAGAAACGCGATTTCGCCCTGCAACAGAACATCACCACCCTGCGCAACCGGGTCAACGAACTGGGAGTCGCCGAACCGATCATCCAGCAGCAGGGCAGCGACCGGATCGTGGTGCAACTGCCCGGCGTCCAGGATACCGCCCGCGCCAAGGAAATTCTCGGGGCGACCGCCACCCTGGAATTCAGGCTGGCCGACGAGGAAAACGACTGGAACCAGGCCGCGACCACCAACCGGATTCCGCTTAACTCGCGGCTGTACAAGGATCGTGAAGGCCGGCCAGTGCTGCTGCAAAAGCGGGTGATGCTGACCGGCGATTCCATCGTGGACGCCTCTTCCGGTCTCGACCAGCAAAGCGGCGGGCCGGCGGTGTTCATCTCGCTGGACGGCAAAGGCGCCAGCCGCATGGAGGCCGGCACCAAGGACAACATCGGCAAGCGCATGGCGGTGGTGTTCATCGAGAATAAAATTGAAACCAAGCGGGTGGGCGACGAGATCAAAAAGAGCACCTTCACGGTCGAGGAAGTTATCAACGTCGCCACCATCCGCGACCGGCTGGGCCGCCGCTTCCAGATCACCGGTCTGGACAGCACCCGCGAAGCGCGCGACTTGGCGTTGCTGTTGCGGGCCGGCGCCCTGGTCAGCCCCATCGAAATCATCGAGGAGCGCACGGTCGGACCCAGCGCCGGCAAGGAAAACATCGCCCAGGGCTTCCGTGCCGCCGCCATCGCGTTGCTGGTGATCGCCGGTTTTATGACCTGGCGTTACAAAATCTTCGGTCTGATCGCTACCGCCGCGCTGGTGGCCAACGTCGTGCTGCTGATCGCCGCCCTGTCGATGCTGCAAGCCACCCTCACCTTGCCCGGCATTGCCGGCATCGTGCTGACCATGGGCATGGCGGTCGATGCCAACGTACTGATTTACGAGCGTATCCGCGAAGAACTGCGCAACGGCAACAGCCCGCAGGCGGCGATTCACGCCGGCTTCGACCGGGCCTTCGACACCATTCTCGACTCCAATCTGACCACCCTGATCGCCGCGATCATGCTGTTCGGTTTCGGCACCGGCCCGATCAAAGGTTTCGCGGTCACGCTCAGTATCGGCATTCTGACTTCCATGTTCACGGCGGTCACCGGCTCGCGGGCACTGGTCAATCTCCTTTACGGCGGCCGCAAGCTGCAAACGCTAAACGTCTAAACGGCGGTGGAATAGGGTTATGTGGCAATTCAGTCTCTACGGCACAAACATCGATTTTCTGCGCTGGCGCAAGTTGGCGATGATCTGGTCGGCCGCAGTGCTGTTCATCGCAATCGCCGCGCTGCTGGTCCGGGGCATGAACCTGGGTTTGGATTTCACCGGCGGCACGGTGCTGGAGGTGCAGTACCCGCAACCGGTGGAAATTCCGAAGGTCCGCGAGACTTTGGCCCTGTCTCTTATACACATCTCCGAGCCCACGAGACCGTACTAGATCTCGTATGCCGTCTTCTGCTTGAAAAAAAAAAAAATACAAGAAGAGGTACGGTCGCA
>DPWB01000195.1 GCA_003527885.1 Candidatus Competibacteraceae bacterium | reverse complement strand
TTGAGCAGCGAGGTGGCGGCGTCGACCATGTTTTACGGCGACGAAGGCGATTTGCTGGAGATTATCGGCAATCTGGCGGACAACGCCTGCAAGTGGTGCCGGCGACAGGTGATGCTGCGCGCTTATCCCGCCGATCGCGACGGCCGAACCGAACTGGTGGTGGAGGTCGAGGATGACGGGCCCGGCATCGCCGCCGACCAAGCGCCGCTGCTGCTCGGCCGCGGCCAGCGCGCCGATCCCACGGTCGCCGGTCACGGCATCGGCTTGGCCGTGGTGCGGGATTTGGTGGAAGAGGTCTACTACGGCCGGCTAGATATCGGTCGCGGCGCACTCGGCGGCGCCTTGGTGCAAGCGCGCCTGCGCTTCCAGGCCAATGGCGGCTGAGCCTGGGCGGATTTCGGGCGAGCCACGCACGGTACGGCAGCGAGGCGCGCGGTTTCGCGATACTCTTGACGGAGGCCGTCACGAGAAACCCCCATGCTGTCCATCGCCACCTTCAACCTCTGCAATCTGAGCGCGGCCGCCCCGCCAGCCCGCCTCCAACGTCTGGGCGCCCAGATCGCCGCCGAGCTGGCCGGACCGGCCATTTTGGCCCTTCAGGAAATCATGCAAGAACGCACGGGGCCAGCGGGGGAACCCGTTCCAGCCGATGCCGCCTATCGCGCGCTGATCGAGGCGGTGACGGGCGCCGGTGGGCCGAGCTACGCTTACCGGGAAATCCCCCCGTTGGCCGACCGCGACGGCGGCATGGCCGGCGCCAACATCCGGGTCGGGCTGCTGTTCGATCCGGCGCGGGTGCGTTTCTCCGACCGGGGCAACGCCGGCCCGGAGGCTAGCAACGGAATTCGCTTCAGCGGCGACGGCCCCAGCCTGACGCTCAATCCTGGCCGCATCGCACCCGTCCACCCCGCCTTTGCGGGCGACCACCACCGCCATTGGGCGCCCAGCCGCAAAGCGCTGGCGGCGGAGTTCGAGAGCGCCGGGCGGCGTTTGTTCGTGATCGTTTGCCATTTCAAGTCCATGCGCGCGCCAGACCGCCGCGAAGAGGACTACGCCAAGAAGCAGCGCCACGCCCAAGCCGAGATCGTCCAGCAGTTCGCCGCCGACCTACTGGCTTGCGACCCTCAAGCCGCCATCGTCATCCTGGGCGATCTCAACGACGTGCCGGGCTCCAAGACGCTCAAGTTGCTCAAGGGCGAACGGTTTCACAATCTGCTGGACGACCAGCCGCGCGGGCAGTGTTACACCCGCCGTCACGGCGGCCAACCCCAGGCGCTGGACCATATTCTGGTCAGTCCGGCCCTGCGCGGCGGCGCGGCGGTGCGCATCCCTCACCCCAACAGCGACGCCGCACCCCACGGGCCGGAACCGGCCAGCGACCATGACCCGGTCTTGGCGCTGTTCCCCGCCTTCGCCGGCCCAGACTGAGCGCCCGTTCACACCGGCCGGCCCGTCACGCGGGCGAACGCCTCTCGCACCCACTCGACCCCCGGACGCAACGGCGTTGTATCGGCGTGGGTCTCCGCCCAACTCGCGGCCAGAACCAACGGCACCCAACGGACGCCGTGGCTGCTCCAGGCCGCCGTCATCGCCCTGATCGCCTTGGCGGTATGCACCACCAGCTTCACGGGCTCGATCGACTCGGCGCTAGGGCTGGCGCAATGTTCGGCGGGCGAAACAACCAGATACTCACGACAAGCCAAAGGTCGCTCGGCATGAATCGAACAGGATTCATCCTCCAGAAACGGGCAAGCGATTCCCAAACCGAAATAAGCCAAGCCGAGCGGCACGACGGCTTCTTCGGCGATCTGGCCCGGTTCGAGCAAGGCGTCCAATAGGCCTGCCGCTTGCAAACGCTGGCGGGCGCGCTCGAACCGAGCGCGTATTTCCGACCTTCGCGGCTCGGGCAGTCGCCCGACCAGTTCCTCAAGATGGCGGGCTTCGATTTCGGCGATTGGCACCAGTTGCCGACAACAGGCGCCACAACCTTTCTTGCAAGACACGGTGGCTCCAGCCGCCCGCGCGTTTTCCTCGGCCAAGCCGACGAACGAGTCGGTCAGATAGCGGAAAAAAGGCAGCATGTCGCTCAGCCGAACCGGTCCCGCCGGCACGGGCATTTCCACCTTCAGCTTTTTTCCGGCAATCACCAATTCAGCGGCTGCATTGACCCACTGGCTGGAATTCTCGATTTCGGAAGGCATCGCAGTCTCTCCTGGTGGCAATAGCGCATCATCGTGCACGGCTCGCGCCAACTTATCCCGGAATCTCGCGGAATTGCTCCGACCTTTAACCGAGTTTCCCCATCCGTGTAACCTATTCGCCCAAGAAACACGTTAAGCCCTTTTTCAGCCGCGTTACCGTAAAAATGGCCTCACGGCGGGGACCGGTCACCATTCGACTCACCCGTCTGTTTGGCTTTCCATTACCTGAAGGATAGACGCGATGAAAAAGACCTTCCTTTTGAGCGCCGCCGCTTTACTGAGTACCTTATTGGCCGCGCCGGCCTTTGCCTATGGCAGCGCTGGCGCCGGTTGGGAAACCCGCAGTGACCGGCAATGGTCAAGAAGCCACGACCACTTTGAGCGCATTCAGTACCTGCGCGCGAAACTGCATCAAGAGATGGCGGAGCGACGCCGCGTGGAATGGGCTCACGACCAAGCGCGTCTCAGGAGAGACTGGCCTGCGGTCCGGTTTGAACGAGTCCGGCTGGACCGTTTGAATCGCCAGATCGAGCAGTACCGCTATGAGCTTCACCGCGCCTACGAACACGCCCGGCGCGACCGTTATGATCGTGATGCTTGGCGCGACGACTACGGCTATCGCTACAACTGAAGTTGGCGGTCAAATTTCCACGCGCTCGACGGCTTCAAGCGCTTGCCGGTCACCGCCCGCACAACCGACAAAAAAAGGGCTTGGAGAAATCCAAGCCCTTGATGTGGTTGGTGGCCAGGGACGGAATCGAACCATCGACACGCGGATTTTCAGTCCGCTGCTCTACCAACTGAGCTACCTGGCCGGAATCGCGCGGCGCGAAAGACGCGCATTTAAACAACTCGCGCGGTTTCCGTCAAGCGCGCTCAGCCCTCGGGCGGAACATAACCCTCCGGCGGCGCGGCTCCCGTCCCGAAAAAGAACTGCGTCATCTGCTCTTCCAAAAACTGGCGGGCTTTGGGTTCGAACGGCGTCAACCGATATTCGTTGATCAGCATGGTCTGTTGCCGCAACCATTGTTGCCACGCTTGCTTCGACACGTTCTCGAAAATGCGTTTGCCCAGTTCGCCGGGATAAGGCGGCCGGTCCAGGCCCTCGGCCTCGACGCCGAGTTTGATGCAGTTCACCAATCGAGCCATCTGCGGGTTCCTAATCGTCCAACAAGTCACCGGTCAGCGCCGCCAGCAAGCTTTTCACCGGGGCCGCCATTCCGAGCCGCTCGCAATCTTGACTGTTATACCAGACAAAGCGATCCCCCGCTATGACGGCCTCGGCGGCGTCGGTCACTGTCGCCGGCACCGGGGTGATGTCGAGATGAAAATGGCTGAAGGTATGCCGCAACACCGCCCACGACCGCCCGACCGCCACCCGCAAACCCAGCCGCTGCCGGCACCAGTCCACGATCTCGACCTCGGGCGGACATTCGGGAAAACTCCACAGCCCACCCCAGACGCCCGCCGGCGGCCGGCGTTCCAGCAGCACGTCCCGGCCAGCCGAGCGCAACAACAGCATCCGGGTCGCGCGAACCGGCAATTCCCGACGCGGTTTCGGGCTCGGAAAAGCGGTTTCCCGCCCCTGAGCGTGCGCCGTGCAGCCCTCCGCCAGCGGGCAGGCGCCGCACAGCGGCCGGCGCGCCGTACAGATCAAAGCGCCCAGGTCCATCATCGCCTGAGTGTAATCCGCCACCCGCTCGCTGGGCGTGTAGCGCTCCGCCAATTCCCACAACCGCGCCGCAACCCGCGTTTGGCCCGGCCAGCCGTCCACCGCCGCAAAACGGGCCAGCAAGCGCTTGACGTTGCCATCCAGAATCGGCTGGCGCTGGCCGCCGGCCAGGGCCAGGATCGCGCCCGCCGTCGAAGGGCCGATGCCCGGTAGCGCTCGCACTTGGGCGATATCCGAGGGCATCTCGCCCCCGTGCCGATCCCGCAAAATTCGCGCGGCCCGATGCAGGTGACGGCCGCGCGCGTAATAACCCAGCCCCGACCACAGGCCCAACACTTCATCCAAGGAAGCGTCGGCCAGCGCACGAATATCGGGAAATCGCGCCATAAAGCGCCGATAATAGGGCATCACCGTAGCGACCTGGGTCTGCTGGAGCATGATTTCCGACACCCAGACCCGGTAGGGCGTGGGATTGTCTTTCCAGGGAAGCGCCTTGCGACCGTGCGCGTCGAACCAGGCCAGCACGCGCCGCCCGAACTCCAGCGGCGTCATCGGCCACCTTCCGCCGCTCCAGCGCACCGATCCAGTTTGACGAGGGTTTCGAACATGGCACGTATTCTGATCGCCGGCTGCGGCGATGTCGGGACCGTTTTGGGAAAGAGCCTGCACGCGGCCGGGCACCAGGTTTGGGGCTTGAAGCGCCAACCCGCCGACCTGCCGCCCGGCATCCAACCGCTGGCGGCCGATCTTGGCGATCCTGCCACCCTGAGCCGATTGCCGTCAAATCTGGATTACGTCGTTTATTGCGCCGCCGCCGCCAGTTTCAGCGAAGCTCAGTACCGGGCGGCTTACGTCGCTGGTGTCCGCAACCTGCTGCACGCTTTACAGGAAGGTGAACAGCAACCGCGACGGCTGCTGTTCACCTCCAGCACGTCGGTCTACGCGCAACACCGAGGCGAACCGGTGGATGAAGGCTCGCCGGCCGAGGCTGACGGCTTTAGCGGGCGGTGCATCCGCGCCGGCGAAGAGCTGCTGTGGAATAGCCCCTGGCCGGCGGTCGCCGTCCGCTTCGGGGGCATCTACGGTCCCGGCCGCACCCGGCTGATCGACAGCGTGCGCGAGGGCACCGCCACCTGTCCGATCGGCTCTCCCCTCTACACCAACCGCATCCACCGCGACGACTGCGCCCGAGTGCTGGAGCACGTTCTCAGCTTGACGGACCCGGACCCGTTATACGTCGCCGTGGATGACGAGCCGGCCCCATTAGATGAGGTGCTGCGTTGGTTGGCGCACCAGCTCGGCGTAGCGGAACCGCCGCCGGCTCCTGAGTCTCCCCTGAAACCCGGCGCGGGGGGGGGTCGCGATGCCACGGCGCGCCTGCGCGCCAGCAAACGCTGCCGCAACGCGCGCTTGCGGGCCAGCGGCTTCCAATTCCGCTATCCGAGCTATCGAGAGGGGTACGGAGCTCTCCTGCGCGCCGAATCGGACGATAACAAGCGGGTATAAGCCTAAAACGCCGCGCTGGAGAAGTCGTAGCTCATCTCGCGATACGGGTGTTGCAAGAAAAAGCCCTGTATCAGATCGACGCCCAGAGACCAAAGAATCGGCAAGGTCTTCACATCCTCCACGCCGCCGAGGATGGTCGCCGCGCCCAACGCTTCAAGATTTTCCACCAGTTCCTTAAGCGCTTCCTGTTTGCTGGCATCTTTGGTCAGGCCGTTGACGAAGTACATGTCCAACTTGACGTAATCGGCGCCCAGGTTCTTCAACAGACCCACGGAATCGGAACCGCGGCCGAACCGATCCAGGCAAAACCCGCACCCCAGCAGTTTGATGCCGCCGAGAAAGCCGAACATGTCGCGCAGGCTGCGTTCGGCGGTGGCCTCGGCCACCTCGAACACGATGCGCTCGGCCTCCACGTCGGCCTGCTCCAGCCGCTCGCGCAGCCAGCCGCTCAGCGTCCGGTCTTGCAAAGTCACCGGCAACACCTTGATGAACAGCGTGATCGGCGCTTTGCGCTGCCGCAACATGGCGATGGCGTGTTCGATGACCCAGCGGTCCAGCTTGAGGCCCAACTGGTGGTTGTGGACCACGCCGAACACGCTGCCCGGCACGATTTCCTGACCCTGGTTGTCGCGCAACCGCAGCAGGACCTCGTAGCGCTCGACGGCGGCGCCGCGCATGCTGGCGATGGGTTGGAACACCAGCCAGAGGCGTTCGTGATCGTAGATATCCTGGACCTGCTCCAACATCCGCGTCCGCAGCGACGCTTCCTGATCGCGTTTCACGGCCAACATGTTTTCGTGGACGAAAATGCGGTCGCTCTTGCCCTCGCGCGCCATGCCGCACGCCGAGTCGGCCCGCTGGATCAACATGAGATGGTCCTGGCTACGGTCGATCGCTACCGCGATGCCGACGTTGACCCGCAACAGTAACGCCTGTTCGCCGACCTTGTAAAAACCGGTTTCCATCACATCGCGGATGCGCCGAGTCAGCTTGATCAAGGCCTCGCCGGCCACATCTGGAATCATGATGGTAAAAATGGCGTCGCTGAACCGGGACGCCTGCTGGTCGGGCGCCAACACCTGTCGCAGCCGGCTTGCGGCCTGGCCGATCACTTCGTCGGCCGTCGCCACGCCGGCGGGATCGCCGGTGGAGCGCAGGCTGGCTCTTATACACATCTCCGAGCCCCCGAGACCGTACCAGGTCCCGTATGCCGTCGTCTT
>DPWB01000111.1 GCA_003527885.1 Candidatus Competibacteraceae bacterium | reverse complement strand
CGAGATCTACACTAGATCGCTCGTCGGCAGCGTAAGATGTGAATAAGAGCCCGGGGCCATCCAGCCGTTGCAGGTTGCAGTTGATGACGAACACCAGGTTGTCGAGATGCTCGCGCCCGGCCATCGAGATCGCGCCCAGCGATTCCGGTTCGTCGGTTTCGCCGTCGCCGAGGAAGGCCCAGACTTTGCGGTTTTCGGTATTGGCCAGGCCGCGCCCGTGCAGGTATTTCAGGAAGCGGGCCTGATAAATCGCCATCAGCGGCCCCAGACCCATCGACACGGTGGGGAACTGCCAGAATTCGGGCATCAGCCAGGGATGGGGGTAGGACGATAAGCCATTGCCTTCGGTCTCCTGGCGAAATTTGAGCATTTGGCCTTCGGTCAGGCGGCCTTCGAGAAAGGCGCGGGCGTAGAAACCCGGCGCGGAATGGCCTTGAAAATAGATCAGATCGCCGCCGTGGTTTTCCGAGGCCGCGCGCCAGAAATGCTCGAAACCGATGTCGTACAGGAGCGCGGAAGATTGGAAGCTGGCGATGTGGCCGCCCAGTTCGGACGACTCTTTGTTGGCGCGCAAAATCAACGCCATCGCGTTCCAGCGGATGGCCGAGCGAATCTTGTGCTCGATGTCGCGGATACCCGGCGTGCGCTCTTCCTGATCGACCGGAATGGTGTTGCGGTAAGCAGTGGTCAGCGACGCGGGGATGTAGATGCCTTCGCGGCGGGCGGCCTGCACCAGTTGATCGACCAAAAAGTTGGCGCGTTCCGCACCCTGGTGTTGTTCCACGGCTTTCAGTGCATCGAGCCATTCCTGGGTTTCCAGGGGATCAAGATCACGATTGGGTTCCACGATGTGCCTCCTCAGGCTATGGGTGGTCGCGCGCGAAGTCGCGCTTAGGGATCACGTCGCCGTGCTCCGTACAATGATAGGTGATGATCGGTAGCCTTTCGCAGATGATATAGGGTCCAAGCTTCCACAAAATATAAAACTTTGTGCTTAAAAATATAAACACTGTTTCAAGAATTGATAGGCACAGCCCCTCACCAAAGGGTCATTGGCCAGGCTTGGCGCCAAGATTGGGCTATTCCCTGGTTTTCAGGATAGAGACGATATCAAGGCTGAAGATTTTGCGGGCCACGGTTAGGGCAGTCACCGCCACGGTAATCAGCACCACCAGGGTGGCGTAGCCAAAGGTAGCCGGCTCCAGATACAAAGGCAGCCGAAACATCTCGTTGGCGGTGCCTTCCGTCAATAGATACGCGAAGCCATAGCCCAAACCACACCCAACGGGAAGTGCGGCCAAAACCAATAATCCAAGCTCCCCCAACAGGATATACGCCACATCCAAGCGTGAGTAACCCAGCAGACGCAGGGAAGCGAGTTCGCGGGCGCGTTCGGCCAAGGATATCCGAGCGCTATTGTAAACTACTCCGAAGATGATGATGGCGGCGACCACGATATTAGCTAAGGTCATGCGCAGATTTTGCTCCATGATCCGCCGCATTCCGGTCAGCGAAGCCGCATGGGACACCAAGCCGGTGATAGCCGGCGTATTCTTCAGGCTCGCGTAGAGCGCATCCAACCGGGTCGTATCGAGGCTGACATGGGTGCCGGTCACCACATCGCCTTCCTTCATCAGGTGGTTCAAAAGAGTGCGGTCGATGAACACCATGAAAAACGTCAGGCCCACATAGGATTCAGAGATCGCGGTGACCGGTAGCTCATGCGTGGCGCGATTGATTTCCAAGAGTTCAAGGGTGACGCGCTCACCGCGTTTAACCCCAAGCCAGTCGGCCATCGCTTTGGAAAGGACGACCCCTTGTTCTGGAATAGCCATCGGTCGCAATTCGCTATCCAGGGGCCGAGACAACTCGCTCAGCCCATCACGGCCGATAATGGCCACCCGGCGGGCACGCGGCCCATAGTGGAGTTTGGCCGGCGTCACTCTGAAGGGTTCGACTTGCAGCACGCCAGGGTAATGGTTCATGTTGTAGACGGCTTTATAGGGCCGGGTTTGCGCGAAGGCGACGGTCAGGTTTTGGCGCTCGGCCCGAAAAAAATGGGTGTCGATCATGTGAACCGCCGAGTTGAGCACTCCCAGCGGAGCGACCAGGATCGCCATAGCGGCCGCAATCCCCAACACGGTCAATGTCGAGCGCAACGGCCAACGGACGATGTGGCGCACAATCATCCGCGTCGGCTGATCCAACCACAGACTCACCCCCAACCGCTCGATCAGAGTACGACGATAAACCGGGGGCGGCGGCGCCCGCATCGCCACGGCCGGCGGTAACCCCACCACCGCCCGCAAACTGCCCAGCGCTCCGATCAGCGCGGCGATGACCGGCACAGCGCTCGCCTGCAAAAACGTGCCAGCCGTCAGCGTGTATTCCAAAAAGGGAAAACGATAATGGGCGGCATACATCTCGGTGATGGCATGACCGGCGCGGGCGCCGACAAGCAATCCTCCCACCACACCAAACGCCACGATAGCCAATACAAACTTCAGGTAGTGCCAGGCGATGGCCGGATTGCCGTAGCCGAAAGCCTTCAACGTCCCGATCTGTTGGCGCTCGGTTTCGACGTGCCGCATCATCAGCATGTGCAGCAGAAACGCCACGACGCCGATAAAGACCGGTGCCGCAATGAAAATCGAGGCCCGCAATTGCCCGATTTCACCGGTCAGGGTGGCATGTGAGATGTGATCGCTGCGCCCGTAAGCCCCAATACCGCCGTAAGGATTGAGCAGCGCATCGACCCGGTTCAGCACCTCAATCTGATCAATCCCCGGGATCAGCGACAGCACGACATCGTTGAAGGCCCCTTCCAGATCGAACGCGGCGGCCAATGCCTTACGGTCCATCCACAAGACCCCGAACCGCTCGTCGTCCGGCACCATCGCACCAGGCACCCCGAAAAACACATATTCCGGTGACAGAGCGATGCCGACGACGGTCAGCCGGCGTTTTTGCCCCTTCAACGTAGCGGAGAAGGTACTACCGAGCGTGAGATCATGGGCGGCGGCGAACGCTTCACCGAGCACTGCCTCGTTGGTTGCCCCTGGCAGCACCGCGCGACCGCGCCGCAAGTGCAGTTGATTCAGCGCGCCTGACTCTGGCAAGGATGAGAGCAAGCCGTTGACCGGCTCGGACATCCCCGCGATGTCGATGACTACATTGTGGGTGATCCGGGTGCTGACCTGCTTGACGCCGGAAATAGCGGCCAGCTTGCCGGCCAGCGATGCCGGCGCGCGGCGCACCGAGGCGAACGCATCGGCAAATCGGTAGCGCTCGTAATAGGTCACCTGGGTCTGTTCCAGCGAGCCGATTGTCCCCAGTGACATCACAAAACCGGCTGTGCCGACCACCGTCACCAGCGCGATGGCCAGCGCTTGGCTCCACAGCCGCTGTAAATCGCGGGCGATCTTCTTATCGAGGGCGCGCATCGAGCAGGCGGCCGCTCACCAGGACAACTCGCCCGCAGGCCGGCGCTGAGCGTTCAGGCGAATGTCGGCGATGTGGCCGTTGGTGAACGAAATCACGCGGTCGCCCATCGCCGCGATGGACACATTGTGTGTAATAAGCACGGTGGTGGTTTTCAACGCGCTGCTAGCCGCCTCGATGGCCTGGAGCACCAGAATGCCGGTATTTGAATCCAAAGCGCCGGTCGGTTCGTCACAGAGCAGAATCGATGGACGCTTGGCGATAGCGCGAGCCACTGCGACCCGCTGCTGCTCACCACCGGACATCTCAGCCGGAAAATGATCAGCGCGCGCCGACAGACCAACCAGATCAAGTGCTGCCTCCGGCGTCAATGGCTCAGGGGCGATCTCGGTGGCCAGCAAGACATTTTCACGGGCGGTAAGGCTCGGAATCAGATTATAAAACTGAAAAACGAAACCGATTTCCTCCCGGCGGTAACGGGTGCGGGCGCGCTCACTGAACGCCGCCAAATCGGCCCCACGATAGAGAACCTGACCGGCGGTGGGGCTATCGAGGCCGCCCAGGATATTAAGAAAGGTCGATTTGCCGCTGCCCGAAGGCCCCAGCATCACCACAAATTCACCGGGCCACAGTTCCAGGTCGATTCCGCGCAGTGCGTGGACTTCACCGGCTTCGGTGCGGTAGGTTTTGGTCAACGCCCGCGCTACAAAGGTCGGTTGGGCCGCATTCGCCCCGCCGCCGGTCTTCTCAGCCATCGCCACGCACTCGCAAGATTTTAGTCGAGGCCATCAGAGTCAACGCGGCGCGACGATCAGCGCAATCCCAATCACAGTAGCCAAGCTGGCCATCACCACTGGCAGGGTAATTTTTTCCTTGAGCACCAACGCCGCCAACGGCAGGACAAACAGAGGCTCGGTGGCATTTAACGTGTTCGCAATGGCGACATCCAGGTGAGCGATAGATACCAATGACAACCAGAAACCGCCAAAGGTCACAACCACGACCGATAGCAGAAAAAAGCCGAAGAAGCCCGGCTGGCGCAGCGGACGCAACCGACCACGAAGCTGGCCAGTTAATTGGCCGAACAGAAAAATCCCGGCAGTGCCTGCCAGCATCCGCACAAAAGTCGCTTGCACACTGCCTGTACTCGCCAATGCCTCCTTGGCCAGAATGATCGACACCGCCATGGCAGCAACCGAGAGCAGGCCGTAAACGACGCCCATGATCCCGGTACGTCCGCCCTCCCCGTGCATTCTCAGCCACATCACCACGGTGACCCCGCCCAGGATCAGCCCGATGCCTGCCCAATCGAGCGGATGCGGTTGTTCGCCCAACCAGAGGACCGCCAAAATCACCGTCAGCACTTGGCCCAAGGTGAATAAGATCACCACTGCGTGAGCGCCCAAATGGTTCAGGGCCAGGAAAAACAGCGTATCTCCCACCGCGATTCCCAGCAGTCCGCTGAGGATCAGCAACCCCCAGACCTCGGCGCTCAGCGGATTGAAGCCGATGAGCAGCAGCGCGGCGCCCAGCAAGATAACGCTCGCGCTGCCCTTGGCGAAGGTTAAGGCGACTGGCGGCAGCTCGTCACCCAGCCGCCGAAACAGCACCGAGCCTAACGCCCACGAGGCCGCCGACCCCAGCGCGGCGGCTATGCCGATTAGCTGTGGGTCCACGGTAGTCCTCTGACCCGCCGCATCTTATGGACGAACGGCAGGGCTAGCGGCGCCTGGTGCTGGACCGAATCCGGCGCCGGGCGGGATCGGGGCCGGCGCTTGATTATCAGGCCGTTTTTTAAACACTAATAAATAACGCTGCGGGATATGTTGATGCTGCCGCACCAGATCGAAGCCGTAGTTCAGCAATTGCGCGATCAGCAGTTCCTTGGCGATATAGGGACCGTGATACGGCAAGATGCCCGGCTGCACCAGTCCATTATCGGCCAGATAGAGCAGGCCATCGTCAGTCAGCGCCTCGCGGATGGCGTTGACGAAGGAATCACGCTCCGGCGCCGTCGACATGGCATAGATGTTGTGATAGAGCGAGCACAGGAACACGGCGTTGACTTTGCGCCCCTTCAAACCCAGGGTTTTGCCGTCGGTTTGCAATGTTTCAATGTTGGTGACGCCGAGATTGGTTTTAACCTGCTCTACGTATTTCAGATGCTCGGCCACGGTATCGATGGCGATCACCCGTCCGGTCGGCCCGACCAGCTTGGCGAAGCGGAAAGAGTAGTAACCGGGGCCGGAACCGACATCAGCCACAATAGCGCCGGGCTTCAGATCCAGTAGGGACACCAGTTCCGTGGTGTGTTCCCAGCTCTCGCGCCGGGGGTTATTGAACAGAATGGTGTCTTCGAGATACGCCTTGCGCATCTGGCCGGTATAGGTCTCCTCATCACCGGTATCTTTCAGCCGGTATTTGCGCTGAAGATATTCCTTGAGCACCTGATAGTTATTGCCGCCGAACATCTTAAAAAACTCATTCGTCAGCGGTTCAGTGGTCATCTCAGCTTTTTTGGCGTTATCCGCCAGCAGATAATCGGCAAACCATTGCAAGGCGGTGTATTCGCCACCGTAGTTTTCGCGGGGGATGATTTTGGCGTAAATCGCCAGTGCCGACTTGGCCTTCTCCGTCATCTTGGCAGTTTCCTGGCGCTCCGCCGCCCCCAGCGCCTCGAACAGATCGGTCGCAGCTTGCCGACCTTCCGGGGTGATGGCGAAGGAATCGCTACTGCCGACATGTACCAGCGACATATTGGACGTGACCGGTACCTGCACGGTTAGGGTCGCCATCGGCTGAGCGACGGCGCCACCCGGTGGCGTGGCTTGCTCAGGAGGAGGCAAATTCGCCATCTCAGGCGGCGCGGTGCGTTGCGGCCCTGGCCCTTGCGCCATCGCAGTGGCACTCAGCCCAAACAGTAGCCCGACAGTCAGCACAGCCGCCGTCGCAATTGATCTACCCGACGGGCGGGTCGCAGTCACTCTCATCATTAAATATCCTCTGGTCTTCATTTGAAGAATCGGGGCACATCAAGGAGAAGATGGCGATAAAGAGTCTTGATTATGGCAGTTCAGACTGTCTTAAAGCTGAAAGGAGCCGAATTCTACCCGGTTTCCGCCAAGTACGCGCAAGATCGACGATTGCAGCGCGCGACCTTCTGTATGGATGCCCCCTGGCTGAAGCGCCTTCAGCGCCCCTCACAACCGTGGATCGACCGGCTCCGATTCCAGCGCCAGCACCCCAAACACGCATTCATGCACTCGCCGCAACGGCTCGCGGGCGACAAATCGCTCCAGAGCCTCCAATCCCAGCGCGAATTCCCGCCAGGCCAACGCCCGCTTCCCTCCCAACGCCCGGCGTCGTAGCCGGCTTAAATGCCTTTCTTCGGTGTATTCCGGGCCGTAGATGATCCGCAGATAGTCCCGACCCCGGCATTTCACCGCCGGTTGAATCCGCCCTCGTCCCTGATCGGGAATGAAATCCATCGGTTTGACCACCATGCCCTCGCCGCCCTTTTCGGTGAGATCAAGCCACCAGTCGATCACATTTTGGCAAGCGTCTTCATCAGCCAAATCCGCCACCCGATAGGCCGTTGCCAGCAGCAGCGCCGCATCCGCCGCCGCCAGCCGGTGCAACTGCGCCATCTGCCAGAGGTGCGTTTGATCGCTGTACACCCGGTTTTCCGACGCCAGCAGATGAAATGGCGCAAGCCGTAGATCATTGATGGAGGACACCGGCCAGCAATAGCGCCGGTAAGCGTCGGTAAAACGCTGGGCATCCCGCTGGCGTTCGGCATAACTGGCGGAGAGTTCGCCGATGTCAATTCCGCGCGCGCCAGCCGCGGCCAACAGATGATGGGCTTGGGTCAGCATGGCGCCGCTGGCCGCGCCGACCGCCGCATATTGGCGGGTCAACAATTCTCGCGCTTTCAACGACCACGGCATCAATTCGCAATCCAGCACAAACCAATCGCTGCTAAATTCCTGCCAGAACCCCGCCGTGCTCAAAGCGCTGGCCAGCCGCTGCAACAATTGCCGCTCCAACTCAGCATCGGTAAAAAAGCGCCGACCGGTGCGGGTGTAGACAATCCCCTGCCCTTCGTTGGCGATACCAAATCGTGCCTGGGCCGCTGCTTCATCCTTGGCGATGACCACCACCGCCCGCGACCCCATGTGCTTTTCTTGGCAGACCACAGTTTCGACACCTGCCCGGCGGTAATAGCCCAGCGCCTCGGCGGGATGTTCCAGAAAGCCTGGTTCGGCGCTGGTTTCCGCAGGCGACATGGTAGGCGGCAGATACACCAGCCATTTCGGATTGGCCGCAAAACGGCTCATCACTTCCAGCGCAGCGGCGGCATTCTCCGGGCGAATCGTCACGCTATGGCCCAAGCGTGGATGCACAATCCGCTTGCCGGAACAATCGGCCAGATCCAGCAAGTCATCCGCTTCCTGCTGCATCGACAAAGGCCCACTGCTCGCCGGTGCCAACGGTCGCAGCGGTTCGTAGTGCATCCGCAGCGCCGGCTCCGCCACCAACTCGCGTTCTGGATAACGCAACGCGGTCAACTGGCCACCGAACACACAGCCAGTATCCAGGCAGATGGTGTTGTTGAACCATTCGGCATTCAGCACCGGGGTATGGCCATACGCCACCAGCGCCGAGCCGCGATAATCCGCCGCCCAGTTGGTGCGCACCGGCAAGCCGTACTCATCGGTTTCACCCGTCGTCTCGCCGAACATCGCAAACTCGCGCACCTTGCCGGAGCCGCGCCCGTGCATCTCGGCGCGCAGCCCCGCATGGGCTACCACCAACCGCCCACCATCGAACACATAATGACTAACCAGCCCATCGAGGAATTTGATCACCTCGGCGCGGAACGCCTCGGATTCCCGGCCCAATTGCTCCAGCGATTCGGCTAGGCCGTGGCTGATTTTGACCTGTCGGCCACGTAAGGCTTTGCTGAGCTTGAGATCGTGATTGCCAACCACGCAATAGCCGTCGCCGCTGTGAACGGCCGCCATCGCCAGCCGCAACACATCGGGCGTAGCGGGGCCGCGATCCACCAAATCACCGACAAACACCACCTTGCGATCCTGCGGATGCGACAATCGCCACGGTTCGCCGCTGCGATCCAGTTGATAGCCGAGCCGGTCGAGCAAGCGACCCAGTTCCTCGAAGCAGCCGTGAATATCGCCGATGACATCGAACGGCCCAGTTTCGGCTTTCTTGTTATTCCACAGCGGTTGCCGCGCAATGGTGACAGCATCCACCTCCGTCGTCGCGCGCAAAATGTAGACGTAGCGGAAGCCTTCACGCTCCAGGCCCCGCAGCGAACGATGTAGATTACCGAGCTGATTGCGGATAACGTGCGGGCCGAAATTGCGGTCGGGCCGCTGGGCGTTGCGCTCCCGGCAGACCCGCTCCGGCAAATCGAACACGATGGCGACCGGCAAACAGTGATACTCACGGGCGATTTGCACCAGCGGTTTGCGGTCTTCAGCGCGGACATTGGTGGCATCCACCACCGCTAACCGTCCGGTCTTCAAGCGTTTACCAGCGATGTAATGCAGAATATCGAACGCATCCGCCGTAGCGGACTGATCGTTTTCATCATCGGCTACCAACCCGCGACAATAGTCCGAGGAAATCACTTCAGTCGGCAAAAAATGGCGACGGGAAAAGGTGGATTTGCCGCACCCGGATGCGCCGATCAGCACCACCAATGACAGTTCGGGAATGGTGATGTTCATGCCTCGCCTCCTTGCTCAACGTCACGGGTAAACACCGCCATCTGGGTGGGTGGGCCAACCGTGGGATCAACCGTACCAACCGGCTCAAAGCGCACCGCATAACCGAAAATGGCGGCGACACGCTGACCCCAGCTTTCAAATTCGGCGCGCGTCCATTCAAAACGATGATCGGGATGGCGTAACTGGCCGGTCGGTAAAAACGGATAATTGACGTTGTATTCCACATTCGGCGTGGTCACAATGACCACACCTGGCCGGGCGCATTGGAACAACACCCGCTCGAAAGCCGCCAACCGATTTTCATCCAGATGCTCGATCACCTCAATCGCGGTAGCCGCATCAAAACCCTCGATTCGGGCATCGCGGTAGGTCAAACCGCCATGCAGCAGTTGAATCCGCTCCCGTACCCGTGGGGGTAAGCGCTCAAGCTGCAAGCGGTCGGCGGCGATTTCCAAAGCACGCACCGATACATCCAGCCCCACCAGTCGCGTCAGATATTTCTCTTTCAATAAGCGTGACAACAGCTTGCCATCGCCGCAGCCCAAATCGACCACGGTCTGCACTCCAGCCGCCGCCAGTTCAGCCAGCACCGTCCGTATTCGCGTTTCATTCAGCGACAGCGGTGCTTCCACCGCCGCTTCTTCGACGGTGATCGACGCCATCTCCGAATCGGTAGCCGCCGTTTCCGTAGTGGCTGCCGTCTCCGTCACAGATTCTGGAACCTCGTCCTCAACCACCTCCAGCCGCGCCAAGGCTTCTCGCGCCAAACTCCATTTGTGGCGCAAATAGCGGCGGGCAATCCGCGCTTTTTCAGGATGCCCGGCCAACCAATCTGCCCCATGCCGCAGTAGCTTTTCCAATTCATCCTGCCCGACCCAATAATGCTTGGCGTTATCCAGCACCGGCAGCAACACATACAGATGGGACAGCAAAGTTTTGACGGTCACGGTTCCAGAAAGCGTCAGGGCGACATAGGGGCTATGGCCCCAATCGGGGAAGTGCGCATCCAGCGGCAGCCGTTGCATTTCGATGTGATAGCCCAGCGGCTCGAACAACGCGGTAACAAAGCCCTCATCGGCACGAGCGGCCACCACCGGCAAATGGGCTACCAGAGGCAACGGTCGGCTGACCAGTTCCGGGTGATCGGCGCAACGCCCTGACAATGCCGTGGCAAAAACCCGACCGAGCGCGACCGACAGAAACGAAGAGGCGGCATAGGGCCGGTCGTTGACGTATTGACCGAGCAAACCGCCGCCGATAGCCGTGGCTTTGCCGCGCACCAGATCAATCGGATCAACATCCACCAGCAAACAGACAGTGCAGCGCGCCTCGTCCGCTTCGGGATAAAACACATGAGCGATTCCGAAGCTGAGCGGATATTGGCGTACATTCTGCGGGTGCTTGTACAGTAAAAAGCCCAAATCCGTCGCGGGTGGCTGGGTGTTGGTGAGGGTCAGTAACATCTGATTTTCCTTTTTCGGCTTCCTCTGGCGCCGCTTCATCCGTCAACAACCTGGTTGCTGCGTAAGGCTGGCTGATTTTTACGACTCACGATAGGAAATGCTTGCTTAAAAGGTACAATACACAATCAAAGTGCTTGGCAGTAACCCTTTTCCTGGGCTGATGACCCACACGATTGACCCGATCACGATGCAACACTTTTCGCCTCGACTTCATACGCTGCCCTTGCCACAGCGCCGCTTATGGTTGGAACTGGTCTCGGCATTGGTTTGATCTTTATCCCCCTGACACCAGAAATCCAAGCCGTTGCGCGCCGAGTCATTTGGTTTGAGGAGCCGGAACGCGCCCTGCAAAACCCGGTACGCTTTCTCGCTTATGCCATGACCTATGCGACTCACGAGGACATGCAGATGATCCGGCACTATGTCACGGACGAACAATTCCGCGAAGCGCTCGACCAAGTACCTCCCGGTATTATTGATCAACGTTCCTGGGCGTACTGGAATCTGAAGTTCAACCGGTATCCAGCGCCGCCTTTACCGGTTCGACAACTACCGTGACATGTGGAGATACCAGGCAATTTCACCGCACCCAAAACACCTCGCCGCGCGGCGTAAACGGCAACCGATTGCCTTCCGGCACTAAAAAGGCGTGCTCGAAATCAATCTGCAACTGGTCTTCGCAATAGCCATCGGTAATCACCAGCACCGGCCCGCGCGGTGGAAAATCGCCACGCCGGGCGGCGTTCCGTAAGCATTCGACGCCGGGCTGCAACACCGTGCCGCCGCGCCCCTTCACCGCGATCCGCTCCAATAAACTCTCCGGCGGCAGCCAGCCCGCGTCATAGGCGGTGGCGTCGCAATACACCAACCGCACCGCGAACACTTCCCGCGCCTGGGCATAGCTGGCAATGGCCCCGATGGCCTTGCCCAGTAGCTTCGGCTCCATCGAACCGGAGGTGTCCAGGATCACCCCAAACACCCGCGCCTGCCGCTCCTCCTCCGGCGGCTTCATAATCGACGGCCGGGGAATATCCGGGGTGCTCGCCTGCCGCCGCGACGGCCGGGCATAACTGCGATGGCGCTCCGGCGGCGGAAAATGTTCATCGAACCAATAGGCCAACCGCACATCCCACGGAATCGGCGGCTGAGCCAAACTGCGGATTTCCTCCACCAGCCCGGCGGGCAAGAAACCGCGTCCACTCATCAAACAGCGCTCCATGCCCTGATACAAGGCGCGACGGCAATACGCCTCGGCATCGACGAAAATACCGCCCTCCTCCCGACCCAGCAAATCCGGCATTCCCGGCCCGCGCAACGTCGCCAGCTTGCGGGCGCGGCGCATATCTCGCGCCAGTTGGTCGTAAATCTCCTCGGCGGATTTTCCATCAAAATCAGGATCGTGCAGCAAGCCCAAAACCGGCGGCGCACCGATGCCCATTTCGATCAGCCAGCCATTAATCACGAAATCACAGGCCACATTCCACAACAACGCATCACGGCCCCGGCGGCGTGAACTGTGATTCAAGCCCGCGTGCAACAACTCGTGCGCGAACACGAACAGGCATTCAGCTTCATTCAAACCCGCGCCGGGATTGATCCAGATCGTCCGGCTGCCCACATCAATCGCAGCCACCCGAATGTCGTTTAACTGACAAATGCGCGGCTCTTCCACCACCTGAAAGCCAATCGCCAGCGCCCCCAGCAGCGGATGGCTGTTCACCAAACGCCGTTGCGCTCTGAAACCAGGGCTAAGCCTCTGCCCAACTCCAGTGGTATTAACCCAGCCACCGGCTTTTTCGATGGCCTTCCCCACGCTGCGGGCGATACCATCGGCCAGCAAAGCCTTCCAATCCGGCGGGCGCGACCGATAGACATAGCGGCTGGGTGCGGCCTCGGCCGGTTGAAACACCGTCCGCCCTTTGCCGCACAGCGCCTCATGCCAGAGTAGTAGTCCGGCATCACAACCTTCGGTCACCAGGGTGCGAAACAGTGGCTCCTCGCCATTCACCGGAATCTCGATTTCTGGATGCAATAACGCCTCTGCGGTGACGCCAATCCCCGCTTCCTGACAGAAGCGCTCCGCCACCAGCAAGGCAGCGATTTCCCACAGCACTTGCGGCTCACGCTGGCGCACCAGGCCAAAGCCGAGACAGACATAGGCCACCGCCAGCACCCGCGCCCATTCCTTCGGCTCGGCCAGCCGCTTGGGATGCACCCACAGATAACCGTTCGGCGACAACGCTAGCCAGCCCTTGGGACTCATATAGTGGTGTTTATCGTCGGAAAAGAGGTGCGCTTCCCCGGCGATAGCATCCAGCGGCGCCTGGCGCGCCAGCAGACAGCCTTCATTAAAGTTTTTTAGCGTAATATTTTCAGCAGGTTTACGGCGCATTTTTGCCATTCCGCCGTTCCGCGAGGCGCGGCAAATCCCTGGCCACCTCAATCAAAAACCAGGAGGGCAAACGCTGACCTGCCTCATCTTCGATCACGACGGTCTGCGCCATTTCCACGCTGATCCGCGCTAAATCTCGCAACAAGCTTTTGGCTCGCATCGATAACTGCTTGTGTTCCTGGCGGAGTGAGGCTTCATCCTCCGGCAATTCCTTACGCAGATAACCGCGCAAGGACTGCGCCAGAAAATAGAGAATATCCCGATCCGCCGGATCGGCCGGCCAATGGGCATCACCTTTCAAAATCGCCACCAGCGTGTGCCGCTGCCGCAACTGCTTGATGAAACCCTTGAATTGCCCGGCATGAGCCGGCGTCAACAAGCCAAACGCCAGTGCCTCCAACATCTCCTCACCCAACGCATCGCCGTAGGAATGCAGCGCGTCGGACAGCATGTGCCAGGAACGCGGCGTTGAAAACGGCTCCTCATGCTTCGGCGGCTCGTTCCACAGATGATCGGGCCGAAGCTGGATGTATTCCACCACCCAAGGATGAATACTGCCTTCGTTCACCGCCCAATCTAGCCATTCACGATGCTGGGCGCGCAGATGGATATGCACCAGCCGGTTGATCAGCGCCGAGGGCATGGGTTTGACGATAGCGGCGTCCTTGGCGCGGTTCCCCGCGCCAAGGACGATGGTGCCAGCCGGCAGCCGATATTCGCCGACCCGCTGTTCCAGAATCAGCGAATAAAACGCTTTCTGAATATCGTGGCTGGCTGCATTCAGTTCATCCAGAAACAACACGAAGGGTTGTTGGCGGACGATATTGGCCGGTGGAAAAAACCGCGAACAATCACCGTCGATCTTCGGCACACCCAGCAAATCTTCCGGGGCCAGTTGGCTGCCCAACAACGACACGCATTCCAGCCCCACCGCCGCTGCGAAACGATTCACCAGCGCGGTCTTGCCGATACCCGGTGCGCCCCATAGAAAAACGGGCCGCACCACCGCGACGTGCAGCAGAAAATCAAAAGATTGCGCCAAAGTAAGTTCAATAGCCGAATTCACGGTTGATTCAGTCTAAATTACAATCAGTTGGGAATAATCGATCATTGGGAATCGCCAGACTGCACCAGCGGCCGGGCTTGAAATCATCAGGCCAGAAGGTCAAGATCGTTTATTCTCGATCCTGATAAAATCCGCAGAGAGAGGGTTTCTCAAAACCTTAAAGCCGTCTGAACGTGCTAGGTTAGCGCGTTCGGCCTTGCTTCAGAATAAGGGCGTTTTCGCTGGGTTAGAAGCGATTTTTTGAGCAGAATCCCCAGAAAGTGGCACGTTCATCGATTGCGCCACTGATTCGAAGCCTGCCTGAACCAGATATTAAAAAAATAAAGACCCACTTCATCAAAAAGTGATCAGTAACATGCCGCAACCGATGGGGAACTTAAGCAGTGGATCGCGCGCACAACTATGAACGCTAAGCGCGCTCATATTCTGTATTTTGTCACTGAAGATTGGTTTTTTTGCTCGCATTTCATTGAGCGTGCCATTGCAGCGCGTCAGGCGGGCTACCAGGTCTCCGTCTTGACCCTGTCTCTTATACACATCTGACGCTGCCGACGAGCGATCTAGTGTACATCTCCGTGGCCGCCG
>DPWB01000066.1 GCA_003527885.1 Candidatus Competibacteraceae bacterium | reverse complement strand
GGCCCTTGTTGATGCCTTCAAACAGGACAGGCGTGATGCCAGCGGCCTTGACGGTCTTATCGACTTCTTTGGCGATGCCTTCGCCGTACTGTTGCTTGTCGTGAATGATCGCCAGTTTCTTGGGTTTCACTTTATTGGCGATGTAACGGCCGGCGGTCGGGCCTTGCTGGTCGTCGGTGCCGATAGTGCGGAACACCATCTTGTATTTCTGTTGGGTGATGGCGGGGTTGGTGGCCGCCGGGGTGATCATGAAGATGCCTTCGTCCTCGTACAGCTTGGAGGCGGGCTGGGTGGAGCCGGAACACAGATGGCCGATCACGAACTTGATTTTCTGGTTGACGATCTGGTTGGCGACGGCGACCGCCTGTTTCGGTTCGCAGGCGTCATCCATCACCACCGCTTCCAGCTTTTTGCCGTTGACCCCGCCCTTGGCGTTGATCTGTTCCACCGCCATCTTGGCTCCCATCATCTGCATGTCGCCGTATTGGGCGACCGGGCCGGTGGTGGGGCCGGCCAGGGCGATCTTGATGGTGTCTTCGGCGGCGTGCGCCGCGCTGCCCAGACCCAGGATGATGGTGGTCACGGCGGCACTTAAAACATCGCGGCTGAATGTTTTCATAATAGGAATGCTCTCCTCAACGATGCTTATCATTGGATACAGGTGGCGGCAATCGCCCTTGACCGCTAACAATTAGCTGAAATTCGCCGCAAGGACAAGCCAGCCAGGGAAAAATCGCTATCAAAAGAGGGCATTTGTTCCAAGTTGGCAGGTGCTCCATCAAATCACTTTAGAAAAGCGTTGTTGCTGGCTTTCCCGTAGATAGCGGTCGAACGCCATGCAGATGTTGCGGATCAGCAGCCGTCCCGGCGGCAAGACCCGGATACCGGTTTGATCCAGCGCCAGCAGGCCGTCGGTTTGCATGTCGGCCAATTCCGCCAGTTCCGCCGCGAAGTAATCCGGGAAGCGAATGCCGAAACGCTGTTCGACGGCGGCGAATTGCAGTTTGAAATGGCAAATCAGCCCGGTGATGACCGCCCGCCGCAGCCGGTCGTCGGCGTCCAGCCGCACGCCTCGAAACACCGGCAATCGCCCCTCGTCGATCCGGGCGTAATACTCCTCCAGCCCCTTCAGGTTCTGGCTGTAGCTGTCGCCCACCATGCCGATGGAAGTCGCGCCGAGACCGATCAGGTCGCAGTCGGCGTGGGTGCTGTAACCTTGAAAGTTGCGGTAAAGCGTGCCGGCCCGCTGCGCCAGCGTCAGCTCGTCATCCGGTTTGGCGAAATGGTCCATGCCGATGTAGACGTAACCGGCCGCGGCCAGCCGTTCGATGACGGTTTTCAGAATGTCGAGCTTCACCGCTGGCGGCGGCAGCGCGGCGACCTCGATTTGGCGCTGGGTCTTAAACAGCTCTGGCAGATGCGCGTAATTGAAGACCGAAATCCGGTCGGGATCTTGCGCGATGATCTCATTCACCGTGCGCTCGAAGCTGGCGACGCTCTGCAACGGCAGGCCGTAGATCAAATCCACGCTGATCGATTTGTAGCCTTCACGCCGGGCGGCCCCGATCGTCTTCAAGGTGATCTCGCGCGATTGCAGGCGGTTGACCGCCTTTTGCACGGCGGGATCGAAATCCTGTACGCCCAGGCTCAGGCGGTTGAAACCCAGTTCCCGCAGCAGCGCGATGGTGCCCTCGGCGGTTTCGCGCGGATCGACTTCGATGGAATATTCGCCGCTGTCATCAGTGAGCAGATGGAAATGTTCGCCGGTCACCCGCATCAGTTCGCGCATTTCTCCGGCGCTGATGAACGTCGGCGTGCCGCCGCCCCAATGCAGTTGCGTTACGGGTCGGTCGTGGTCGAACAGCGCCCCCTGCATCGCGATTTCCCGATAGAGGTGGTCGAGGTAAGGCGCCGCATGGCGGCGGTTTTTGGTGATGATCTTGTTGCAGGCGCAGTAAAAACAGACCGTATCGCAAAACGGGATGTGAAAATACAGCGACAGCGGTCGGCCGGCGGTGTTGCTGGCGCTGGCCTGCTCGCGGTATTCGGCCGCGTCGAAACCCTCGTGAAACTGCACGGCGGTCGGATAGGAGGTGTAGCGCGGTCCGGCCTTGTCGTATTTGCGGATCAGCGCGGGGTCGAAAAGGAGGGTGGCGGTCATCAGGATTGGTCCCAGGGCGCGGGTTTGCCGAAAAAGTAACCTTGGGCGTAGTCCACGCCCAACTGGCGCAAACGCTCGATGGTCGGTTGGTTGTGAGTGTATTCGGCGACGGTTTGCAGGCCCAGGGTGTGGCTCATCTGGTTGATGGCCGCCACCAGGGCGCAATCGCTGGGATTGTTGATGATGTCCCTGATAAAACTGCCGTCGATCTTCAGGAAATCCACCGGCAGCGTCTTGAGATAGTGAAAGGAGGACAGGCCGCTGCCGAAATCATCCAGGGCCAGCTGGCAGCCGTAGCGTTTGAGCACCACCATGAGTTGGGTGGCCTGGCGCAGGTTGTGAATGGCGGCGGTTTCGGTGATCTCGAAGCAAACCTGGGCGGGAGCGAGGCCGTATTTGGCGAACTGAGCCTCGATGAAATCCAGCAAAGCCTGATCGCTGAGGGAGGTGCCCGACAGGTTGATGGCCAAACGGACGCCGATCTGACCTGACCTCACCACGTGCTCGCGAAACGCCGCCTGAATGACCCAACGGTCGATGGCCCCCATCAGGCCATAGCGCTCGGCGACCGGAATGAAAGCGGCCGGCAACACCGGTTCGCTGTTCTTTTTCGGCCCCTCCTGATGCGCCACCCGGAGCAGCACTTCGTGGCGCACGGTCCGATAATTTTCTTCGCCCAACGCGACGATGGGCTGGTAGTAGAGGCGGAAGCGGCCCTGTTCCAGAGCCTCTTGCAGGCCGGTCGCTCCCAGGATTTCACCGTGACGCGGCGCCGGTTCGCCGTCCGATGGCTGATAAACGTGAACCTGGTTGCGGCCCGATTCCTTGGCGGTGTAACAAGCCACATCGGCCTGTGTCAGCAGTTCGGGGGTGTTGCCCGCCCGGGCGGTGATCGGCACCAAACCGATGCTGACTCCGATCTGGTAGGAGCGCCCTTCCCAGTGGAACCGGTAATTGCGGATGGTTTTGACCACGGTCTGGGCGATGGTGAGCGCGCGATCCAACGGACAGTTGTCGAGCAACAAGCCGAATTCGTCGCCACCGATGCGCGCCAGCGTATCGCGCTCGCGGAACATGCCGGAAAGCAGGCTGTTGATCTGCTTGAGCAGCTCGTCCCCGGCGGCGTGACCGGCCGTATCGTTGACGGTTTTGAACTGGTCCAGGTCCAGATAGCAGACGGCGTGGCGGGCGCCGTACTGACGGGCGCTGCTCACGGCGCGCTCCAGCCGCTTCTCGAATTCCGCGCGGTTGACCAGGCCCGTGAGGGCATCGTGGCTGGCGTCGTGGACCATTTGCCGGGCCCACTGCCGGGTCGCGGTGATATCGTGAAACACGAGCACCGCGCCCAAGATACGCGCATCCCGGCCGCGAATCGGCGCCGCCGAATCGTCGATGTCGTATTCTTTGCCGTCGCGGCTGATCAGCACGGTGTGATTGTCCAGGCCGGCGGTTCCGCCGTTCTGGAGACAGAACGCCACCGGGTCCGGCGCGGGTTCGCGGTTCTGCTCGTTGACGATGCGGAACACGTCCCGCAACGGCCGTCCGCGAGCTTCTTCGTTGGACCAGCCGGTGAGCTGCTCCGCCACCGGATTCAGGTATTGCACGCTGGCGGCCGCATCGGTGGTGATAACGGCATCGCCGATCGAATGCAAGGTCACCTGCGCCCGTTCCTTTTCGGCGAACAAGGATTCTTCGGCTTCCTTGCGCGAGCTGATGTCGACGCCGACCGATTGAAAGTGTTCCGCTTTGCCGCGGTGGTCGAACAGCGCAAAATCATGCCAGAGGTGCCAGCGCGCGATGCCGTCGGCCCGCACGGTTTTATGTTCGTATTGCCGCTCCGGCCTTTCGGGGGCGAACGCCGCCAGTTGCTCCGACACGTCGGCCCGTTCTGACGGGCTGAGGAAATCGATGAAGCGCTTGCCGATCAGGTTTTGGGGTGGCTGGCCGAAGAAACGGGCGTAAGCCGCGTTGACGAAGGTCAGCGTGGTGTCCGGCAGGAACCGGCAAATCAAATCCGGCTGGTTCTCGACCAGTTGACGGTAGTGCGCTTCGGCTTCGCGCAGGGCCGCCTCGGTTTGCGCGCGTTGGGCGATCTGCTGGCGCAGTTTGGCGTTGACTTGCAACAGTTCGGTGTTGCGGGCCAGTAGCTTTTCTTCCAGTTCGGTGGCGGTCCGTTCGAGCGCTTGGCGGATTCGCCCGTACTCGCTGACGTCGCGCACGATCGCCACGGTAAAAATGCCCGACGCGGTACGTAGGGGATTAAAACTGATTTCCGCCGAAAACTCGCTGCCATCCTGCCGCAGGGCTGACAGGGCCGGGCCGGCGCCCACCGGTTGGGGATGCGGGTGGCCGATATAGTCGGCGAAACGCTGGGTTTGCTGTTCTCGTAAATGCCGGGGGATGAGGCTGGCCAGGGATTGCCCCGCCAGCGCTCCCGGCGGGTAGCCGAACAAGGCTTCGGCCAAGCCGTTGGCGTAGGCGAGCCGGCCGGATGGGTCCACCACCAGCATGGCGTCCGGCGCGATGTCCAACAAACGGTTTTCTAGGAACGCCAACTCTGTCGCCATCGCCATGCAGGGTTGCCCTCGGTTCTTCATTCTACTTTTTTCGGCGAGCTACGCCGGGGTCGGTCTGGAACGAAAAGCGGCTGGCTACTCTGGGTTGCAACCGCTCGAAGCGGGCCTATAGCTGTTTTAGCTGGGATGCGTTGATCAAAAACACGCCTTGTCCGCCCCGCTCGAATTCCAGCCAGGTAAAAGGTACATCGGGAAACGCTTCGCAAAGGGGGTACTGGGCCTTGCCGACTTCGACGATCAACAAGCCGTCGCGTTTCAGATAATCGCCCGCTTGGCGCAAGATTTCCTCCACGACATCCAGCCCGGTTTCACCGGCGGCCAGCCCCAACCTCGGCTCGTGCTGGTATTCGACCGGCAAGGCGTCCAGTTCGGTCAGATCGACATAAGGCGGATTACTGATGATAATGTCGTAGCGTCGGCCCTTCAGCGCCGCGAACAGATCCGACTGCAAAACCTCGATCTGGTCGTCCAAGCCGTGTTCCATGACGTTACGCCGGGCGATTTCCAGGGCATCGGCGGAGACATCCACCAAATCCACCCGCGCTTCCGGAAAGGCGTAGGCGCAGGCGATGCCGATACAGCCGCTGCCGGTGCCGAGATCCAGGATCTGCTCCACTTTGCGGTTGCTTGATAGCCAGGGTGCGAAATGCCGCTCGATCAGCTCGGCCAACGGCGACCGCGGCACCAGCACGCGCTCGTCCACATAGAAGGGCAGGCTCATGAACCAGGCACGATTGGTCAGATAGGCGGCGGGTTTGCGTTCGGCGACGCGCCGTTCCAGCAAGTGCAGCGCGACCTGTTTTTCGCCCGGCGTCAGGTGGGACTGAAAATATTCGGTGTGCAGGTCCGGCGGTAAATGCAAGGCGTGCAACACCAGCGCCGCCGCCTCGTCGATGGCGTTGTCGGTGCCGTGACCGAAATGCAAGCCGGCTTCGTTCATGCGGCTGGCGCCCCAGCGAATGAGATCGCGAATCGTGTGTAAATGGTGTGAGGCGTCGTCGTGGCTGGTCATGGAAAGGTTCGGGGTTCAGAGATGGAAACGCCCGCTTTACTGGAAGTGCGCGGGGTTCGGGCGAGCCGGGTTGGCGGACCCGGCGCCCCATCAGGTTGCAGGAGATTCTACCGTTTCGGCGGCGAAGCGGATATGCTCCGCGCTCGAGCAGGAAGAAGTAGCCACCATGATGGCCAATGTGTAAAGAATAGGTGATCGAGGCAAACGAATCATGACCCATCGGGCAACGTTGATCGGGCTGGCGCTGGCCGGGGTTCTGGCGCTGGGTATGGGCGTCTGGGTGGGGGATTGGCTGTTCGGCCATCGACCCGCGCCGGCTCCCGACATTGCCGGCGCTTACTTGAGCGACCGGCAACCGTTTGAGGAGTTTCGCTTGATTCATCACAGCGGTCAACCGTTCACCCGCGCCGACTTGCGCGGAAAATGGACTTTTCTGTATTTCGGCTACAGCTACTGCCCGGATGTGTGTCCGCTGGCGCTGGTGGAACTGAACCGCTTGCAGAAACTGCTGGTGGAGCGAGGCGCAGACGCGGATACGGCCTACGTCTTTATCTCGGTCGACCCGCAACGCGATACGCCGCAGCGGCTACGGGATTATGTGAGATACTTCAATCCGAAATTCCAGGGCGCGACCGGACCCGCCGATGAGCTGAGTAAGCTGGCCAAACCGCTGTACGTGTTTTACCAGCGCGGGGCCGACGGAAAGGAAACGGGAAATTATACGATCGACCATACCTCGACCATCACCTTGATCGACCCCGACGGGTTGCCGCGCGCCATTTTCACGCCACCGCAAAATCCCGAACGGATGGCGCAGGATTTTCTGAAAATTCGTGCCGCCGCTTCTTGAAGGGCCGCTGGCCGTCCGGGTTTTCCATACCGCCCTTTGATCCCCATGTCCGACTCGCTTCTACAGCCCAGCCCGGCCGTCACCTTCGGTGATCGCTTGCGCAATCTCCCGCAATATCTGCTGCCCCAGCGGTTGCTGACCCGCTTGACCTACCGGTTGGCGCGGGCGCGCTCGCCCTGGCTGAAAGGTGCGCTGACCCGTGGCTTTATCCGTCACTTTCAGGTCGATTTGAACGAGGCGTTGGAGCCCGATGCGCGGGCCTATCCGCATTTCAACGCTTTTTTCACGCGAGCGCTCAAACCGGGCGCCCGGCCGCTGGTCGCCGGCGAATCGGTGGTGTGCTGTCCGGTCGACGGTGCGATCAGTCAAATCGGCTTCGCCGAGGCGGATACGCTGCTGCAAGCCAAGGGGCGCTATTTTTCGCTGACCGCCTTGCTGGGCGGCGATGTGGAGCGGGCGCGGCCGTTTCAGGGTGGGGCGTTTGCGACCTTGTATCTATCCCCGCGTGACTACCATCGCATCCACATGCCGTCGGGGGGGACATTGCGGGAGATGGTGCACGTTCCCGGCAAACTGTTCAGCGTCTCGCCCTTGACGACGCGGGTGGTGCCGGGTTTGTTCGCTCGCAACGAGCGGGTGGCGGCGCTGTTCGAAACGCCGCTGGGGCCGATGGCGCTGGTGTTGGTGGGGGCGATCAACGTGGCCTCCATCGAGACCGTGTGGGCGGGCGAGATCACCCCGCCGCTCGGTTCCTCGATCCGGCGCTGGACTTATCCGTCGAGCGGCGCGGGCGCGGCGACGCTGGCGAAAGGCGAGGAAATGGGCCGTTTTAACATGGGTTCGACGGTCATCCTGCTGTTCGGTGCTGAAAGGGTTCGCTGGGAAAGCGGAATCCAGGCAGGGGCTACGGTGCGGATGGGGCAGCGCCTGGGGCAGAGCGTCGCATCAAGCGGCTGAAAGTGCTATCAGGCGCTATCGACCGGAAAGGCCATGACCTCTTGCAGCGAGGTCTTGCCCGCCGCCAACATCACCAGGCGATCGAGGCCGAGCGCCACACCCGCGCAATCCGGCAAGCCGCTCTCCAGCGCCGCCAGCAGATGCTCGTCGGCCGGCATCGCCGGCAGCCCCAGCGCCAACCGTTTCGCGTTTTCTCGCTCGAAGCGGCGGCGCTGTTCGGCGGCGTCCCCCAGCTCGTGAAAGCCGTTGGCGAGCTCGACGCCGTTCAGGTACAGCTCGAAGCGCTCGCCGACCGGCGGATCGCCCGGCCGCAACCGGGCCAGTGCCGCTTGCGAGACCGGATAATCGTACACGAAGCTCAGCCGTCCCTGCCCCAATAAGGGCTCGATGCGGTGGGTCAGCAGCAAGTCCAGCCAGGGATCGAGCTCGGCCACCGGCATTCCCGGCGGAATCGGGATTAGCTGGCTCCGCGCGCAGGCGGCCAGTTCTGGCGCGCAGCTCCGGTAGGGGTCCAAACCCAGGAAGCGCTGAAACAATTCGCGGTAGCTCAAGCGTTCCGGTTCGGCCAATGCCGTTCGTCCGGTCAAGAGCGCCGTCACCAGCTCCGCGACCTCGGCCATCAGCCGGTGATGGTCGAAACCGAGCCGATACCACTCCAGCAGCGTGAACTCGGGATTGTGGCGGCGGCCCGCCTCACCGTCGCGAAACACCCGCGCGATCTGGTAGATGCAGCCACTGCCCGCCGCCAGCAAGCGCTTCATCGGGAATTCAGGCGACGTGTGCAGGTAAAGCGTCTGTCCGTACCGTGGTCCCGGCCCCGAGTAAAGCGTGCCGAAACTGGCCAGCTGAGGGTCGGTGATCGCCGCCGCCGACAGGGCCGGAGTCTCGACTTCCAGCACGTTCCGCTCGGCGAAAAAACCGCGGATTTGCGCCAGCAATTCGGCGCGCAAACGCAAGGTGGACAGGTCGGCGCTGGGCCGCCAGCAAGCAGCCTGCTCCATGCGTTAAATCGCTGGCGGGTGAGGGCGGGAAGGCGGATCGGGAGCTATGGTGTCATCGGCGAAACAGACGCGGTTGCGGCCGGCGTTCTTGGCATCATAGAGCGCTGTGTCGGCGCGCTGGATGAAGTCCAGCAAAAGTTCCCTTGGCTGGCGGACCGCGACACCGAGGCTCAAGGTGACGGATCGGGCGTTCAAGGGAGGGGCGAAGCGTAATTCCGCGATCCGTACGCGCAGCCGTTCGGCGAAGCTGGCGATATTGGCCAGCTCTTCGCCCAGCGAGAAGATTGCCAGTTCATCACCGCCCAACCGCACCGGAATATCGCTGGCGCGAATGGCGTGCAAGATTTCCTCCGCGATCCGGTGCAAAACGATATCGCCCTGATGGTGGCCGTAGCTGTCGTTGATCGGTTTGAAATGGTCGATGTCCATCAGCGTCACGGTCACCGGGCCACCGGAGCCGCGATCCTGGATATCGCACAAGCGCTGCACCACTTCCCGCATGTGGGCGCGGGTGAACAGCCCGGTCAGCGGATCGCGGATCGACTGCTCGTAGACCCGCTGCCGCTCCAGATCGAGCTTGCGGTGGATCACCTCCCGCTCCACCGCCACCTGAAGGGGCACGCTGATCTGCTCGACGATCTGGCGCAGCTCGTCGCTAGCGGTCACCGGTTCGGAAAGCGCCACGATGGCCACCGCGTGCACCGTGCGCTTGTCGGGCGAAAATAGCGGCAGCATCAGCACCGGGGCATCGTCGCCGTCGCGGGTCAGCATGAAGCCGGCGGCGCTGCTGGCGTTCAGCTCGTTCCACTGCTTTTGGTCCAGATCGAGAATGCGGGCGACCGCCGCCGGCGGCTCGATCTCCAGGCCGCTGTGCCGGGCCGCCGCCGATAGGTTCAACACGCTGCGGTGGTCGAGCCGGGCGTAGAATTCCAGCGAAACCACCGGCAGCACCCGCTGGGTGATGGCGAGCAAGCTGCTGGCGATATCCCGGAAATCGCGGTGGATCAGCATGGTGCTGGTGATGTCGCGCAGCGCCTGGTTGATCCGCAACAGCCGCTGGATGTCGGTGTCGCCCCGCGCGATCAGATACAGCCCGCAGTCCAGCGTTTTCAGCTTGTCGATCATCGGTCGGATCAAATGCTCGGGGATGATCGAGCCGTGCTGGGGCGCGATCAGCCGGATGGGGTGGCGCTCGATGGCGCTCAGGGCGTAATCGAGAATGTCCCGGCTGGGCATGTAGTGTTCGTGAAACGGCCGCATGGCCTCGAAATAGTGCTCGTCCTTGGCGACCAGCGCGAACTCGGAAGTCAGTCCACCGAAGATGTCGCTGGAAAACAGCACGCCGGTCGAGGAATCGAAGGTGCAGATCGCGCCGGGAAAGTGGGCGTAGGGGGTGAAGATGAAGTCGAGCCGGCGATCCGGCAGCATCAGTTTCCAGTCGTTGGCGTCCACCAGCCAGAACGGCAGCCGTATCCCGTAGTGCTTGATCAGCATCTGGGCGCGCCAATGGGTGACCACCACCGCGTCGTCGCGGTCGATCAACTGATCGATCAAGGGCAGCGCCCCGGTGATGTCCGGGTCCTGGTGGTGGCAGACGAAATAGCGGATGTGGGAAAACGGGATGACCTCCTCGATCTTGCGCAGGGTTTGCCGGAAGGTCAGCACCGAACCGGGATCGAACAGTATTGACTGATCGCCCTGCTCGATCAGGTAAACGTGACACTGGAACACATCGTTTTTCAGCCGGTGGCCGACCCACCAGACCCGATCGGCAATTTGGACGGCGTGGTTGGTGTCGGCCCGTTCGATATCGTCAATCGTGCAGGCGGCCATACGCGGCTTCTCCCGGTGCGTGTTGCCCTTCCAGCAGCGTCCCGAACCGGCGAGAAGCCCGCCCGGCGCCGTCGTGCCAAAGCTGCCTCGGCAAAGGGTTGTTCATGTTGGGTGGGCGGTCCCGCTCATTCCTTGACGCGGGAAACATATTCGCCGGTGCGGGTGTCCACCTTGATCACCTCGCCGCTTTGCACGAACAGCGGAACGCGGACCACCGCGCCGGTTTCCAGAGTCGCCGGTTTGCCGCCGCCGCCGGAGGTATCCCCGCGCAGGCCGGGATCGGTTTCCACGATGGTCACGATCACGAAATTGGGTGCGGCCACGTTCAGCGGTACGCCGTTCCACAGCGTGACCTGACAGAGCGCTTCTTCCTTCAACCACTTGGCGGCATCGGTCACGGCGGCGGCATCGGCGGTCAGCTGCTCGTAGCTCTGCGGGTCCATGAAGTGCCAGTATTCGCCGTCGTTGTAGAGGTACTGCAATTCGACATCGACCACATCGGCGCCTTCCGCGGTATCGCCCGACTTGAAGGTGCGCTCGATGACCCGTCCGGTTTTGAGGTTGCGCACCTTGACCCGGTTGAACGCTTGGCCCTTGCCGGGTTTGACGAACTCGTTTTCGACGATGGCGTAGGGGTCGCCATCCAGCATGATCTTCAATCCGCTTTTGAATTCATTGGTACTATACGTTGCCATACAACATCCATCTCGGTTGTGGAAGGGTCAAAAAAATAGTCGACTATGATACTGACAAAATCGAAAGGGCGTCAGGTGCCGCGCTGGCAACGCGAGCTGGCTCGGGCCATCACCGATCCGGCCGAACTGCTGCAAGAATTGGGCCTCGGTTTGGAACCGTCGTGGCCGGTGCGGGCGGCCGCTCGCTTTCCGCTGCGGGTGCCGCGCGGCTTCGTGGCCCGGATGCGCAAGGGCGATCCCGACGATCCGCTGCTGCGGCAAGTGCTGCCACTGGCGGCGGAACTGGCGCCGGCGCCGGGGTTCGTCGCCGACCCGGTCGCTGACGGGTCCGCGCGGGCCGCGCCGGGCCTGTTGCACAAATACCGGGGTCGGGCGCTGCTGATCGTCACCGGCGCTTGCGCGGTGCATTGCCGTTATTGTTTCCGGCGCGAATACCCCTATGCCGAGCATCGGGCGGGCGCTACCGAATGGCGGCCGGCGCTGGCTTATCTGGCAGGTGACGCCAGCATCCGGGAAGTGATTCTCAGCGGCGGCGACCCGCTGTCGTTGTCCGACCGGCGCTTGGGCGCATTATTGGCACACTTGGACCGAATTCCCCATCTGGAGCGCCTGCGCATCCACAGCCGGCAACCGGTTGTCCTGCCCGAACGGGTCGACGATGGGTTGCTGGACGTTCTCGCCAAAACCCGGCTGCGCCCGGTGCTGGTGATTCACGCCAACCACCCCCGCGAAATCGATGAAACCGTGCGCGGGGCGCTGGAACGCTTGGCCGTGGCCGGGATAATGCTGCTGAACCAATCTGTTTTGCTGCGCGGAGTCAACGACGACGCGGCGGTGCTGGCCGAGCTGAGCGAGGTTTTGTTCGCCGCCCGCGTACTGCCCTATTACCTGCACCTGCTCGACCGCGTGCGCGGCGCGGCGCATTATGAGGTGAACGAAAGCGAGGCATCAGCTATCATGGACAGACTTCTCCAGCTGTTACCGGGCTATCTTGTACCCCGGTTGGTAAGGGAGCAACCGGGCTATCCGGCCAAGGTCCCGGTAGGGAGCGCCTCCGCTAAACTCCGGTTAGCGTCGGGTTTCTGGCCATCCGTAGAGGTTGGAACGCGTGTCTGATCCTTCCGTCATCAATCTGCTGGTCGTGGATCGTTCGAGGTCCGACATCGACCATGTCGTCAAGACCCTGCGGGCGGATGGCTACCAGCTCGAACTGATCGAATCCGACCAGGCGGAGCCAACGCGCAACGCCATCGACTACCAGCTGCTGGATCTCATTTTGCTGAGGCCGGGCGAAGGTTTACCGACCGTCGCCGAGGTGCGGCTGATGGTGGCCGAATCGGGGCAAGATATTCCCATCGTCGCGATGGTGGACGAGGCTTGCCGCCAGCAGCACAAGCCCGCCCGCCTGCTGGAGGAAGGGGCGGACAACTACTTTTATCTGGAAGACGCCGACCATCTGGTGGCGGTGGCCCGCAAGGAACTGGCGCACTTGCGGGCGCGCAAGCGCGGACAATCCTTCGAAACCCGCTTCAAGGAAAGCGAGGGGCGGGTTCAGGCGCTGCTGGAGAACAGCCAAGAAGCCGTCGCCTACATTCACGAAGGCGTTCATACCTACGCCAATCCGGCGTACCTGCAACTGTTCGGCTACGAACACAGGGAAGATCTGGCCAACATTCAATTGGTCCACATGGTGCCCCCCACCTATCGGGACGCGTTGAAGAGCGTATTGCGTCGCAGCATCCGCTCTGGAAAAGCGGTCGAACCGGTCGAGCTGGTCGGGCTGCGCAGCAACGCTAAAACCTTCCCGATCATGCTGGAATGCGCGCCGACCCGGATGAACGACGAACCCTGCACGCAAATCATCGTGCGGGACGCCACCCCGGAGAGCAGTACGATCAGCCAGCAGCAGCTTGAAGAATTGCTCAAGCACGATGAGGTGACCGGTCTGTACAGCCGGCGGTTTTTCATGGAAACCCTGGAGATCGACCACGAAGGTAGCGTGTTGTACCTCTTGTTGACGGATTACGCCGCCATCCGTTACGCCATGGGCTTCGAGGCTGTCGAGCAGTTCGTGAGCGAAGTGGCCGGTTTGTTCAAGGAAATGCTCTCGCACGAAGATATCGCCGCGCATTTCGCCAGCGGCGTGTTCGCGATTTTTTTGCCCGCCGGCTCGCCGACCGACGCGGTGGTGGTGGGTGGGCGGATTTGTGCGGCCATCGCCGAACACAGCTTTCAAATCGGCAACAAGATGTTCACCACCACCTGCTGCATCGGGATTTGCAGGGCCAAGGATAGCCAGGAAAGCGCCGTGCAGATTTTGGCGCACGCCGACCGGGCCTGCGAGATGGCCCGGCAAAAAGGCGGCAACCGGGTCGAGGTTTACAACCCGCCCAGCCCCGAAAAGAAGAGCGGTGTGGTCAACCCGCAGGATGAGGCGATGATCCGGTTGATTCGAGCCGCCTTGACCAAGGGGCTGTTAAGTCTCAACTATCAACCGATCGTCAGTTTCGCGGCGGCCGAGGAAGCGCGTTACAAAACGTATCTGCAAATCGTCGATGAGGAGAGCGGCAAGCCGCAGCCCATGGAAAAAGTGGGTGCGGTGGCGGCGCGCTATGGCGCGATGGCGGCGCTGGATAAATGGACGCTTATCCGCGCGCTGTCGGCGCTCATGGAAATCCGGCAGGATGCCTTGAAGCCGCCGATCCTGTTTGTGCGGATTTCTCGCAACTCGATCGTGGACAAGCAATTTTTCGATTGGCTCGGCAAGAGCGTCAAGGACAGCCGGCTGCCGGGCCAGCACTTGGTGCTGGAGATCAAGGAGGACAACCTGGAAGACTGCTTCGAGGAAGCGAAGTATTTGCGCGTCCGCTTGAGGGAGCTGGGCTGCGGCGTGGCGCTGTCCCATTTCGGGGGCAAGCCGCATTCCGACCGCTTGCTGAAGGAGCTGACGCCCGACTATATCAAGCTGGACGGCAGCCTGATCGAGCGTCTGGCCAAATCCAAGGACGAAAACAGCCGCCGGGCGATGGCCGATTTGGCCACCCAAGCGCAGAAATTGAATATTCGCGTCGTGGCCGCCGGCGTTGCGACGGCGCCGCAGATGGCGAGCATCTGGCAGTTCGGGGTCACGCTGGTGCAAGGCAGCATGGTCGCGGAAGCGAGCCCTAAACTGGATTTCGATTTCAGGCAGTACGCCAGCTGAAACCCTCGAACGAACGTCCGGGCAGCCGCCTGCCGCGGCGTCCGTTCTCGTTGTGCCAATCAGGTCTGCTGGCGTAGCGCGGCGATACGCTCCTCCAGTGGCGGATGCGTCGTCAGCAGCTTGCGCAAGCCCTGCGCCAAGCCGCCGTTGATGCCGAAAGCGGCCATCTGCGAGGGCAAGCGCGACGGTTCGTGCAACTGCTGCAACCGCTCCAGCGCCGCGATCATCTTGCCGCGGCCGGCCAGCCGAGCGCCGCCGGCGTCGGCGTGAAATTCCCGGTGGCGGCTGAACCACATCACGATCAGCGAGGCCAGCAAGCCGAACAGTAGCTCCAACACCATGCTGGTCAGGTAGTAGCCGATGCCGGAACCGCGGTTGTCCTGGCCGCGAGCTAAGCCCTGATCCACCACCGAGCCGACGATGCGCGACAGGACGATCACGAAGGTGTTCAGCACGCCCTGCAACAGGCTCAGCGTCACCATGTCGCCGTTGGCGACGTGGCTGACTTCGTGGCCGAGCACGGCTTCGGCTTCGTCGGCGGACATCTGTTGCAGCAGGCCGCTGCTGACCGCCACCAAAGCCGAGTTACGGCTGGCGCCGGTGGCGAAGGCGTTCGGCTCGGGCGAGTCGTAAATCGCCACTTCCGGCATCCCGATCCCGGCGGCTTGCGCCTGGCGCCGCACGGTGTCGACCAGCCAGCGCTCGGTCTGGCTGCCGGGGTTTTGGATGACCTGCGCCCCTACCGACATCCTGGCGATCGACTTCGACATCAACAGCGAAACGATCGAGCCGCCCATGCCGAAAATAGCCGCGAAGACCAACAGGCTAGGAAGGTTGAGGCCGGATTGATACAGGTAGCGATCCACGCCCAGCAACCGGGCGACGATCCCCAGCAGCAGCACAACCGCCAGATTGGTGACGACGAACAAAAAAATGCGTTTCATGACGGCACTCCGTTGAGACGGTTTTTAACCGTAAGGGTGCGCCGGCAGCGATTGCAAGTGGCTTGGCGCCTGTTGGGACCAAAATACATGAGTTTTGTTCAGACGGTCGGACGGTGGCGGTTCAGGAACATGGCGTCGCCGTAGCTGAAAAACCGGTAACGGCGCTCGACCGCGTGCCGGTAGGCGTTCAGGGTCGCGGTGTGACCGGCAAAAGCGGCGACCAGCATTAACAGCGTGGATTCCGGCAAGTGAAAGTTGGTGAGCAGCGCGTCCACGCAGCGAAAGCGGTAGCCGGGATAGATGAAAATGCGGGTTTCACCGCACCAGGGTCGCGCAATACCCGCTTCATCGGTGACGGTTTCCAGCGCCCTGACCGCCGTGGTGCCGACCGCGATCACCCGACCGCCGCGTTCCCGGGCGGCGCGGATTTGTTCGCAGGCCTCGGCGCCGACCTCGACCCGCTCGCCGTGCATGTGATGTTCGGTGAGGCGCTCGACGCGCAGCGGTTGAAAGGTGCCGGCGCCGACGTGCAGCGTGATGAAGGTTTGCGCTACACCCAGCGCCTCGATCCGGTCGAGCAGCGCTCGGTCGAAATGCAGGCCGGCGGTGGGCGCGGCCACCGCGCCAGACTGGCGGGCGTAGATGGTTTGATAGCGTTCGCGATCTCGTTCGGTCGGCTCGCGGGCGATGTAAGGCGGTAGCGGGATTTGGCCGTGTTGCTCCAGCAGCGCCAGCAAGGGCCGATCGCTCTCGGTGCGAATTTCAAAGAGTTCGCCGTGGCGGGCGAGCACGGTGGCGGTGAATCCGGCGTCCAGCAGCAGCACGCCGCCGGCTTTTGGCGCTTTGCTGGCGTGCAGGTGAACCAGCGCCCGCCGCTCGTCCAGCAACCGTTCCACCAGCAGCTCGATGCGCCCGCCGCTGGTCTTGCGGCCGTGCAGCCGAGCCGGAATCACCCGGGTGTCGTTGAACACCAGCAGGTCATCGGGATGCAGCAGGTGCGGCAGTTCCTCGAACCGCCGGTCATCGAGCGCGCCGGTGGCGCCATCCAGCACCAGCAGCCGGCTGTCGCCGCGCCGGGCCGGCGGGTGCTGGGCGATCAAGTCCGGCGGTAGCTCGAAATGGAAATCCTGGCGGCGCCATCGGCGGCCCGGTTCCTCCGGTTGGGAGCGGCGAGGCGATTCGCCCGGCGGGTGATCGTTGTGAAACTTCGACTTCCGGGTAAACTCTGAATCCATCATCCCGTTGCCATGCTGTAGGTATTGAAATGCGTAAAACCTTATTGATCGTCGCCGCTCTGTATTCCGCCGGCACGCTGGCCGCCGACCCCGCGCCCCCCGCGGCTCCGCCCAAGCAGCCTGATCTGGCCAAGCTGCAAGCGGCTTTGGAGGGCGACAAGCCCGACAGTGTGGCTCCCTCCGCGATTCCGGGCCTTTATGAGGTCGTGGTCGGCGGCCAGGTCTTGTATGTGAGCGAAGATGGCCGTTTCGCGGTGCAGGGCGATATTCTGGATTTGGGCTCGCGCGACAACCTGACCGACCACCGGCGCGGCGAGTTGCGCGGCAAGGCCATCAAGGCGCTCGGCGAAAACAATATGGTGGTTTTCGGTCCCGAGGGGCCGGTCAAGCACACGATTACCGTCTTTACCGACATCGACTGCGGTTACTGCCGCAAGATGCACAGCCAGATGGCCGACTATAACAAGGAAGGCATCAAAATACGCTACCTGTGGTTCCCGCGCGAGGGCATCGGTTCGGAGTCCTACAAAAAAGCGGTGTCGGTCTGGTGCGCGACGGACCGGCGGGAGGCCATGACCAAAGCCAAGCGCGGCGAGAGCATCGAGAACAAGACGTGCGACAACCCGGTCCAGGCGGAATACGAGCTGGGCCAGAAGTTGGGCGTGCGCGGCACGCCCAGCATGATTTTGGAATCCGGGGAAATGCTGCCCGGTTACGTGCCTCCCACCCAACTGGCGCAGCTGTTGGCGGAGCAAAAAAGCCAAGGGCCCAAAGCCACCGCGCGGCCTTGAGCGGCGATCTTTAGGCGGATATCCAAAGCGGTTCCGAGGGCGGACGATGTTTTTCGGCCAAAAAATTCATCCTCTCAATTTCGACTACCCCGAACGGCTGGGTGGCAATCCTGAAAAAATCGAGTTATCGGGCGCCAGTGTTCGGCTGCGGGTCGCTTGCGCGGCCATCTTGGAGGGTTGCCTGCGGCTGCGGTTCGAAAACGCCCGAGCGGCCGATCCGGTCCAATGCTCCGACGCCGTGTTAGCGGATTATCGGGTCGGCCGCGCCGAGTCGGCCAAGCTGGCGGGTGAAATCGCGATCTTTGAAACGCCGGACGGCCGGGTCGAATGCGGCGCCAGCCAGCTTCGCGTGACGATGGCGGGCGTCGCGCTAGCGACCGTCGCCAACGGAATCGGCGGTTGCGGTGAGGCGTTGCTGCTGAATTTCGCCTTGACCGGCGTGAGTGGCTGTTACGGGCTCGGCGAGCGCGCCGGCCGCCTCAACAAGCTGGGCGACACCGCCGATTTCCTGACCGTCGATGTCGTGGCGGTGTTTCGCCACACCTACGCCCGCGACGACTACGACCCGACCTACGTCGCCATCCCCCTGGCGATCCTTAAAGTCGGCGAACGGTTTTTGGGCCTGTTTTTCGACAATCCCCACCGGGCGGTCATGGATGTCGGCCAGACCCGACCGGGCGAATTCTGGTATCAAGCCTTCGGCGGCGTGACCGACCTTTATCTGCTGGCCGGCCCGACCCTGGCGGAGGTGACCCGGCGCTATGCGGCGCTGACCGGCCGCGCCCCGTTGCCGCCGCCGTGGGCGTTGGGCTATCACCAGTGCCGCTGGGGCTACCGATCCGAGCGGGAATTCCGCGAACTGGCCGAGCGCTTCGCCGCCGCCGAGGTGCCGGTCAGCGCCTTGTGGTACGACATTGACTCTGTCTCTTATACACATCTGACGCTGCCGACGAGCGATCTAGTGTAGATCTCGGTGGTCGCCGTATCATTAAAAAAAAAAAAAGAATAGACGAAGAGGTAACAGATAC
>DPWB01000122.1:326-7427 GCA_003527885.1 Candidatus Competibacteraceae bacterium | reverse complement strand
CCGTTGCTCTTGGCGTCAATCGGCGGCTTGGTCGGCTTGCCGTTGCGATCTTCGTAGCGCCAGCAGACCCATTGGGGCAAGGCGCGTAATTCAGCGGGGATGAATTCGGGTTGAACCCTTGGAGCGCTCATGGTTGCGCCACCTGAGCAGCGTGTTGACTCAAAAATTCCAGCGTATCGGCCAAGGTCGCCAGTTGGTTAAACATGCCTTGGCGGGCCAATTTGGAGTTGAGAATTTCATCCTCATGGTCAACCACGAACAGATCCGCCAACAGCCACACCGTGGCGCTCATGGAATTCAACGCATCGCCTACGCTGCACGGTGACAGCGGTTGACCGGGTTGGTAGTCGGCAAGATAGGGGTGACGCAGGGTCGGAACAGCAGAGTCTTGGGGCATGGCAGGCAGTCTCCCAACGCGGGCATTTCCCGGCATGGGCGCCGGGGCTGGCGGGGTTCGAAAACTGCGAATGAGTGCAGCGCACGGCCTTGCGGTTCGTGCCTCCCGCCAGTCCCGACAAAGACTGGTTGTGCGGATTTTGGGCGTAAAAAAACCATCGCTTTCGGGGACGGGCAACCGCTCATTCTCGCGTTTTCGAAGCGCTTGGGATGCAGTATAGCGGCCTCGGACCGAGGCGCAAGAGGGTTGATCAATCGGCGTGGAACTGCCAGAATCAGTCAATGGTTCCATAATTCACCTTGCAGGGGTGGGTTACGTTCGGCCCCTTTAGGGAGGGCGTCGAAGAAGAAGAAGCTCGCAGCGATGCGGGCTTTTTCTTTGCCTGAATTTCAGGCGCACCATCGCCGTCCACAGGCGGAATGCCCGTGGGGAGGTAGGGATAAGGGGTCATGGGGTTTATCGCCTTGGAGGGGCTGTTGGGCGGCTAGGCGGCGATTTTGATGCTACCCAGCGCGGGATGCTTCAGTAGACTTTCCACGGCGTCCGCAATGGCCGGGTTCCAGGCCCGCAGCGTCGAGAGTTTCCACAGGCGGCCGTTGCCATTGCCGCGCAGATCATGGGGCGGGATTTTGCCCAGCGCTGCCAGTCGACTGATCGAGGGTTCACTGAACCCCGTGACTATCGACAAATGAGCGGGGCGTACCAGTTTTTCAGCAGAGTGCTCGGTCATGCCACAATCCTCGAAGGGTTTGATGACACGCCAGCGGGGTGATTGGCGGGCAGCAAGTTCAGGGATAGGTAATAACCCCTATTCAAAAAAGCGTGAAACTTGCTTATCGTAAATAACATACCGCGTCATACCTTACCGGCGTGTCGTGGGCGGGGCGCTTCATCGCAGTACCTGGCTAGGGTTGTGTGCTTTGAAGCGTCGAATATTCTTAAAGCGGGGACAGGTTAATCGGGATTCGCTGGGCAGTCTATAGTTAGCAGTGCAGACTGATTGACGCGCCTTTTGAGCTGCGACAGTCTGGGAAAGAAACAAGAAAGCCCTTCCAGTAATGGAGGGGCTTTTCTTTTGCCAGGGCGGAATAAGCGCCCGCGCATATCCAGCAGACGCCCGGTAAATTTTTACCGACCGTCTCTGCCAACTCTCAATTTACTAAAAGATGTATCTAATACATCTTTTCCGGGGTCTACATTACCAATGGGATTAAATTTGGCTTTCCTGATTCCTGCTTTGGCTGTTTCATCATTCGCACCCTGGTTGCGTTGCACGGCAATAACGCCGATTGATGCAAGGCTAATAGGTATGGCGATGGAAGGAAACTAGGGTAAATGCGGGTAAACTAGGGTGAGATGTTTACCCTAGTTTCAAAGAGTATTCAGGTTTTGACTTCCTCAAGTCAGTTACGAAAAAGGCGGGCCTGTAGCAACAGGTTCCGCCTTTACTTTCATGGATTTCCTTTATAGGCATCGCTACGGTGTACTAACTCGACTGCCAGCACCACTAGCCGGGCATCCTGTAGCTGGCATACCAGCCGATAGTCGCCAATCCGATAGCGCCACAATCCCGCATAGTTGCCGGTCAAAATCTTGCCCCATTGCCGTGGGTTATCAGTTCCTTGCAACCGTTCGCGGATAAATCGCCGGATCCGGTTGCGGGCTGTGGCGTCCAACCGTTCCAAGGTTTTAGCCACATCTTCCAACAGGTCAACCGTCCAAGGCATCGCAGCGCCGTTCCCATTCTTCAAAACTCACAACGGTTGTTTTCCCTTCTACCAGCCGGTCAAGGGCCGCTTCCGCCGCCGCAACCAAGCCCGCGTCATCATCAGACTGTTCATGCTTTCGCAACGGCGCTGCTTCCCAGTCAGGCCGCGTCCTGTTCAGGCCGGACGTGTTACCGCGTGGCGGTCGAGGTTGCCTTTGCCGGTCTAGCCATGTCTCAAGGTCAGCAGGCGTCAAACGCCAGCCCGCTGGCGTGTTTGCACCGGTCAATTCGTTGTTGCGTAGCCACTTGCGAACGGTCTGGACTGTGACCTGTAGGATTTTTGCCGCCTGTTCTGGCGTGTAGGTTTCCATTGTTGTCGCCTTAGACTGTCTCAAGGTGACAACTATATAACTACGAAAAGATAACGTCAACCGCTGTAAAAACTACATTGGTAATTCATGATAATAGGAATAATCTTGAATTACCATTTTGGTGCAACGCCGGGAAGCACGGCAAACAGCGGGGTTTCATGCGGGTCGGGTCGGATAATCAGCCGCGCTGATAATTATCACGGCTGGCGTCCACAGAAAGAGTAGGAACGAACGCGGATAGGGGTTTCTACCTAGGACTAGCCGGTAAATTTTTACCGGGCGTCACATGTCGTGTTTGCCCTGTACTTCATAAGGTATGGTATCTAAACCTTGAAGCTCTAAGCCGGTGTAGCCCGATGGGTAAGGGTGGCTACCGCTGGCGATAATCGGCGGCCAGTTGATGCCTGGTTCGAGTCCGGCCCCGGCTTAGAGCGCCCCTTCCCAGGCAGGTCTATACTGTTAGCAGACCTACTTGAGCACAATCTGGTTGCCGGAACGCCTTCGGGCCCGTGAGGGGAAGACCAGTCCTTCCAAGTGGGTTCACTCTTTTTGAATCCGTTCTAATCTAACTCTCTGATAGCCCATAGACCACCTCACGAATGGTGCGCAGCGTGTCGGGCGTAATCCACAGATTGTTAATCGTGGTGACGGGTGCCTCAACCATAAAATCGCCTTGTGCCCTAGCCAGCAATTCACTGGCTTTCAGTCTATCGCGGGTCAATTCCGCCGGGTTTCGCATTACGGCAGTCCAGAATTCAAGACGCTCTTTGGCGTCAGCAACCCGTTCACCGGATACCTTGTCAACCAGCTCGGTTAAAGCTTCACGAACATGAGGTTTGTCCAGTAGTTGCCGCGCAAACCGATTGGCATACCGTTCCGAATACCCCGCCAACCGCGCCGCCTCCGTCGCATTGCCGCAGGCGGCGTAATGCTCGACAAAGGCGCGTTGCTTGGGGAGCAGGCGTTTCATGGGTAGGCCGCCCGCAATCGGTCTTGATGTCCCGAGATTATGGCTACAAATGAGTAGGCATTTCCCATTTGATACGGCTCATTTCCGCACGGTGCCAAGGGCGCGTCGCAATCGCTCATATCAGCCGGTTTGGGCAGCATCAAGTTGTGGAACATGAAAGCTGGCAAGGGCTGGCAACCCAGATCTTGCGCCACTCTCGCCAGCGCCAAGATGCGCCCGTAAGCGTCCAGAAGGGCATTGGCGCTGGCGACATAGGTTTGCCGCGCCTGGGTATGTTCCGCTTCAAGAGCCGCAAACAAGGCTGCTAGGCGCGATTCATTGAGCCGGGCGAACTCATCATCCAGTTGTTGCCGCCGCCGCTCTAGGCCCGCAATAGCGCGTTGTGCGGATTCTGCAAGAGCCGCCTTTCCCTGCCGCTCTTTCTCAAGAGCCGTCTTGACCTTGGCAAGCGTAAGGGTCAACTTTTCGGACGGATCCGCGCTCACTAAACCCAGTGCTTCGTCCGCCAGGGCATCCTCATAGCGTTGCTGCAATTCGTTCAGCGTCGATTCGTCAACCTGAACAGCCGCCGCCAAGGCGACTTGTTGCGCCGTTAGAGCTTCATCCAAAGCCGTCCGTGCAGCGCGGTTTTTGTCCAGTTGCCCTTGAATCTTGACCACAGCCGGGTTGGGATGAACGTCCATCGAAGTGCTGTTATTCAGAAAAGGAATTTTGAGTTTCATTCGGGGTTCCAGGTTAAGAGTTGAACTGTAGGTATTCAGACCCAGCTTGCGCCAGCGAGATGAACCGCCCCAAAACGGCTTGTTCGTCCTGGTACTGCACGAACCGCTGGGCCAACTCATCAGGACTGGGCGCGGGGGGTGGCGCTGATCTGCCCACGGCTGGGCGCGGGGGAATGTGGGGAGCAGGCAATTCCCACACTCCCGTCAACAGGTGTCGCAACAAGGCGGCCTGCCATTGATGATCCATCAGTAAGTCTCCAATTCATCCAACTCCAAGCTCGGTGAAAACGGGCGTTGTCCACACGCATCGCTTTGCGGGCGCTGATCCTCTTTAGGCCTTGGTTTGGCCTTCAATGCGGCCAATTCGTCCACTACCAGCGACAGGCCCGCAGCGGGTTCGCCCGCCTTGTTCGCCCATGCCTGTAGCTCGGCCTTGCCGGATACCGATACCGGTGAATTCGCTTTGAGCATCGCCAGCCGGGCGGCCTGCTCGCCGAATGCAATCAATGAACACCAGACCGCCGATCCATCTTTGCCATCGGCGCGAACCTTGGCAGTGCAAAAAGACTTCCCGGCTTGGCTGGTGCGGACTACCGGATCGCCGTAGAGACTGCCTGTCAGCAGGGCGCGGATCATGAGATTTCATCCTCGTCTGGAGCGGGTTTCCGGGGCGTGGGATACCCCGGTTTTCGATAGCGAATGCCCAGCTCACTGACCATCCGGGCATCGCCGTACAGCACTTCACCGGCGGCTAACAGGCGGTCATCCGTCCAGTCATCCGGCGTTCCTTGCCGCCATCGCAGCCCCGTAGCGCCCGCAATCCCCAGCGCCGCATACAAAATATCCGCGTCAACGAGTAGCGCCACCAGGGCGGGTTTGTGGCGGGCGATGAAGGCTTTTTGCTGGGGCGACAACCGGTCTACTGGAGCCACCTGAAGGGCATCGCCGTCGACCCGCACGATGAATCCCGCGTCGCGCATGGTGTTCAGCACCCGCAACGCCACGAACGGATCGGCGGGTTCAACGCACAGTGCGGTTGCTGCCATCAGAAGGTTCCCCATTTTTCGCCGGTCTCCGATGATGAGGAGCGGCGGGGTGGAAACGGGCTGGCGTCCACAGGGAGAGAGGGAGTTACGGAAGGAACGGAAGGAACGGAACCAGAAAAGGCAGTTTTAGCCTCGTGAAGTGGGTCATTTTTATTTTTTTCAAATTTTGCCATTTCTGGTTCCGTTCGTTCCGTTGGTTCCGTATATGGCTGGCGATTACAAAGAATCCCGATACCGATCCACCATGCGCCGTTGTTGGTGAAACGAATAAAACCTCGTTCAGTCAAGCGCATACCGAACTTTCTTTGGCTATCAGGACGCTCACCCGACTGTTCGCACCATCTTGAATAGCTGGCGTAAAGGTCAGCGGCTTTTGCTTCAAACCGTTTTCCGACGACGCAACATTCACCGATCCACGCCGCTAAAACATCCATTTCCTGCTGATAATTCGCCGTTGCTGCTTCAACCGCTTCCGCTTTGCCCAGCCCGTTGCGCTGCCAATCGAGACAACCGGCAACCGCCCAGGCCAGGATGCCCGGCAATTCAGCGGTCAACTGGCGTTCCATATCGGGATTTTTTCGCGGTTCACCGTCATCAGTGAATTTCACGTTGAAGGGAATGAGTCGAATGCGCCGCCAAATGGCGTAATCAGTTCCCTTAATTTCCGGCTTGTGGTTCGTGGAAAGCCACAACTTATGCGTCGGGTTGAACTCCCAAAAATCTTCGTGCATTCGACGCGCCCTGATACCATCGCCGCCCGTCAACTGCTTCACCAGCGTTTCATTGAATCGCCGCCCTTCGCCGGTTTCTTGGCAAACGATGATCCGCTTGCCGAATAGATCAGCCTGTTCTGTGGGATGCCTACGTTGCTTATCGGCCATCAGCAGATCAGGCGCGGCTTGAATCGCCAGCCCGCCTAGCAGCTTCCTCAAGATGTTCAGGAAAACGGATTTTCCGTTGCTTCCGACCCCGTGGCAGATCAGTAGTACCTGTTCCCGAACATCGCCGGTTAGGCTGTAACCCACTGCACGTTGTACAAACTGGATGAGATCAGCATCGCCGCCGAAAGTGGAATGCAGAAAGGCCAGCCAAGCGGGCGCGGTGGCGTTTTGAAGGTAGGGAATTTCAACGTCATGGGTGAGCAGGTCAGCCCGCTCATGTGGACGTAAAACGCCGGTAGTTAGGTCTACCGTGCCATTGCTGGCGTTCAGTAAGAAGTGACCTTTATCAAGGTCTGAGTGATGGATAACGACCTTATGCCGGGTCGCCAGCAACATACAGCTACGCTTGGCGGTTCCTTCTAATTTGGACGCCAGTTTGATTAACCACTCAGATTCATCCTCAAGCTTCAATTTCCGCTCTAGCAGACGCGCCCGCTCTTGTGTCAGCAGACGCGCCCTTGACGGATCGGCATTGATTGCGGCCAGCAATTCCGCCATTTTTTGCAGCAACGATTGCAGTTCAGCCGTCAGATCAATGGCGCGTTTCCTGATGACTTTCGGAACATCAGCGGCCAGCCGCTCAATATCCAGCCGGTTATCAATCTGCCAATAGCTGCCAGACCACAACAACCACTTATCCCAAGGCGGGCAAAAGCGAATATCCGCGCCATGCAGACCTAGCAGCAGATCGGCGTTGGCATCATCGGTTCCGCGATAGGGATTCAATGCGTTTTCCGCTTCACCCTGATCACCCGGCGTCGCTTTCGCCCTGGGCGGACTGGCTTGGGTGGCCTTGCCGCTCGGTTTCTTGCCGCTATAGGATTCCCGACAACCGGCCATGGCCTTGTCGAGAGTCATTTGGCCGTAGGTGCGCTGTCCCGAGGGATCGTGAACTTCATCCCACTTTGGGCGCATCAACCCGGACTGGCGAAACAGCCGATCCATC
>DPWB01000122.1:0-121 GCA_003527885.1 Candidatus Competibacteraceae bacterium | reverse complement strand
CCGATCCATCCTTGGCGCATCCTTTCCCGTCCAGAATGCCAGCGCGTTCAGCAACGCCATATCCGCAGCGGACGCATCGCCGTTGTGACCCGACAGATCTCCAGACCATAGGGCATCAAAC
>DPWB01000154.1 GCA_003527885.1 Candidatus Competibacteraceae bacterium | reverse complement strand
CCCCAGCATCCGGCTGGTGCAGGAAAACGACAAGGGCCTGATCTCGAAGATCAACTCCCCCCTGGTCAACCCCGTGCCGCTGTGGCGGCAGCAACTGGCGCAAGCCATCACCATCTACCGTTCCAGCCAAGCCGCCAAAACCGTCAAGGCCGCCACCGACCTCACCAACGAGCTGCTGCAATCCAACGCGGAAAACCTCCGGCAAGCGAACGCCCAAACCCGCGCCGAGATCGAGCGCGGCGCGTTCGACATCGACACGGTCAAAAAAGCCAACGCAACGCTGATCGCCACCATCGAGGACAGCCTGCGCATCGCCGACGAAGGCCGCCGCCGCCGCAAGGAAGCCACCGCGCAACTCGAAACCCTGGAAGGCGAACTGCGCCAGTCGCTGTCCGCCGCCCAGGCCCGCACCCGCCAACCCGCCGGAGGCCGCTGAGATGGGATTGTGGGACAAACTGCTCGGTGAATTCGTCGATGTCATCGGATGGACCGACGATTCCAACGATACGCTGGTCTACCGCTTCGAGCGCCACGGCAACGAAATCAAATACGGCGCTAAGCTGACGGTGCGCGAAGGCCAGACCGCCGTGTTCGTCAACGAAGGTCAGATCGCCGACACGTTCCGGCCCGGCATGTACGAGCTGAAAACCGGCAACCTGCCGGTCGTGTCCACCTTGCAGGCGTGGCCGCACGGTTTCGAAAGCCCGTTCAAGGCCGAAGTCTATTTCTTCAACACCCGCCGTTTCACCGACCTCAAATGGGGCACGCAAAATCCGGTGATGCTGCGCGACCCGGAATTCGGGCCGATCCGGCTGCGCGCTTTCGGTAGCTATGCCATTCGGGTCAAGGACGCACCGCTGTTTTTGCGGGACATCGTCGGCACCGACGGCCGCTTCACCACCGAGGAAATCACCGGCCAACTGCGCGACATGATCGTGGCGCGCTTCGCCAACCTCCTCGGCCAATCCAAGATACCGGCCTTGGATTTGGCGGGCAACTACGATCGGCTCGGCCAGTTCCTGCAACAGCGCATCGCCCCGGAATTCGCGGCGGTCGGCCTGGAGCTGCCCAACCTGTTGGTGGAAAACATCTCGCTGCCCAAAGAGGTCGAAGCGGTGCTGGACAAGCGCTCCAGCATGGGCATCGCCGGCAACCTCGACCAGTACACCCAGTTCCAAGCGGCGGAAGCCTTGCGCGAGGCCGCCGGCCAACCGGGCGGCGGTTCCGAGGCCCTGAACATGGGCCTGGGACTGGCGATGGCGCAACGACTGAACGAAACTCTGAACCGGCCGGTCCAAGCGGGGCAAACTGCTCCAGCACCGACGGCCTCCCCTCCGCCGCTGCCGGCCGCCACGCATTATTTCGTGGCGGCCGACAACCAGCAGACCGGCCCGTTCGACATGGACGAACTGCAACGACAGGCGCGGAGCGGGCGGCTCACCCGCACCACGATGGTGTGGGCCCAAGGCATGGCGAACTGGACACAAGCCGGCGAAGTGCGGGAGTTGGATCCCCTCTTCGCCCACCTGCCGCCGCCCCTGCCCAATGCCTGAATGCCATGCTGGCTCACGCATTGGTTTTTCAACAACCTAAGGTTTCTGACAACCCGAAGACCACAGGAGATTGCTATGGGACTTTTTGATTTTCTCGTCAACCAAGGTAAAAAGCTGTTCGGCGCTGACGACAGCGATCCCGCCGCCAAAATCAAACAGGAAATCGAGGCGGCCAACCCCGGCGTCAAGAATCTCGATGTCAAATTCAAAGACGGCCAAGTCCAGTTGTCCGGGGACGCGATAACCCCGGAAGCCATGGAAAAAGCGGTCTTGATGGCGGGCAATATTCAAGGGGTCGGCAGCGTCACCGCCGACCAGTTGAAAGCGCCGGCGCAAACGGGCAAGGTCGAGTATTACACCATCAAGTCGGGCGATACCTTGTCCTCCATCGCCAAACAATTCCTGGGCAACGCCTCGGCTTACAATCAAATTTTCGAAGCGAACCGGGAAGTGATCCGCGATCCCGACAAGATTTTTGTCGGCCAGAAAATCCGTATTCCTTTAGGATGACACGGCGGCTAGCGCCTATATTGAAGTAGCGATGCAGGGTGACCGACGGCCACCCTGCGAGTTTGAGTGAAGCCACCAACGAGGACACCGGAATGGACGCATTAAAAATCTTGAGTAGTTTACTGGGCAACAACGCCACCTCCTCCGGGATCGGCGGGCAGTTTCTCGACCAGATGGTCGGCGGTTTAATGAGAGGCGGCGCACAACCTGGCGGAAACTGGGGCGGTGGCTTGGGGAGCGTTTTGGGTAACATGCTCGGCGGCGCGCAAAGCGGCGGAGCGGGCGGCCTGGGTGGCCTGCTCGGCGGCCTGATGGGCAATCGGGCGCAACCCGGCGCCACCGGCGGTCTGGGCGACGTGCTCGGCGGCCTGATGGGCGGCGCCCAGGGCGGCGGGCTCGGCGGCCTGCTCGGTGGCCTGATGGGTGGAGGAAACAGGCCGCAAAGCAGCGGCGTCAATTTGGGATTGCTCGGCGGTCTGGCCATGGCGGCCTATCAAATGCTGGGCAAGCGCGGCGAGGCGGCGGCGCAATCATCGCTGGCTGGCCTGGAACAGATGGTGACGTCCGGACAAGGCATTGCCCCGGCGGCCGTCACCGAGATGCAGCAGCAGGCTCTGGTCATGATCAAGGCGATGATCAACGCCGCCAAAGCGGATGGCAAGGTCGACGAACAAGAGCAGCAGAACATCCTCTCCAAAGTGGCTGGCGTCGGCGCGAAGGAAGCGGAATTCCTGCAAAACGAACTGGCCAAACCGCTCAATCTGGAATTCCTTAACGGCATCGCCCGCGAGATGGCGCCGGACATTTATCTGGTGTCGCTGATGGCGATTAATCTCGATACCAAAGAAGAAGCCAACTACATGGACCAGCTGGCGCAAACCCTGGGGCTGGACGCACAGGCGGTCAACGCGATCCACCAACAAATGGGCGTGGCTCCGCTGTATTCCTGAGAAAACCGGAGCGAGTCGACTTCAAAACCAGCGGCTGCCGGTCATGCTCTGGCCGGCAGCCGCTTCGCTATCAGAAAAACGGTGAGAACGCCGGCGGCTCGCTTTCGGGCAGACCGGCCTCTTGCAAGATGCGATTCCACAGATCGGGAAACGTCAGCTCCAGCGTCTGGCAAGCCTCGTCCAGGCTGATGTAGCGGTGCGCGACCAGAAACCGGGATGCGGCGCGTTCGATCACATGGCGGGTTTCTGGCGGTAGTTCTTCAAAACGCACTGGCGGCCTCCGCGAAGGCGCTCGACCGGCCCAACGCGGAGCGCCAAGTATAACCCTTCACCAGAGATGATATTTGCGCGACAGAGCGAACGCGCGAACCACACCGTCCTAAAACGGTGCGGCCTTGATGCGATTCGGGTCCAACCGCGCGCGGTCAAGCCTTGTCCGACGCAATGTTATGGGTCGTCTCGAAGCGCTGGAGAACGGCCTGCCAATGCATCGCCACTTTCGGCTGTTGGCGGCGACTGGCGGCCTCGATGTCATCGCGGATCATCTGGTCGATGACCTGTTCGCCACCCGGTTCGTGCGCCAGACAACACCCGTATTCGGCCGCGACGATTTCCGGCAGCCGCTCGTGCCGGGCGATGGCTTCGATCTCGTCTTCTTCCAGGTCGGTCAAGTGGACGCAATCTTTGTAAGTCAACATGTCACACCTCCTCGTCTAACGATACCGTCTCGATCCGGCTAAAGCCGGATTTTCCGAGGCGTTGACCCGCCCTTCAAACGGTGAACTCCACAAGCCGAACGACCACACCCAACTTCTTCACTTCAGCCGAATGCGACAGTCCGGCCATCCCGAGAAACAGGGGCCGTACCGCTCCGCCCCAACCTCATCGTCGGTTTGGCTTTGGTTCGGCGCATATTTCGAAAGCTATAATACCACAATAGCCTTAATTTTAAAATGGATTACAAACCAAGTGGAAATCAGCGCAAGGACGCCAAGCAGTCTGCTCGAATGTTAAACTGTGCAAACGCCCATTCCCGTCTTCCCAACATTCGAGAGCACAGTCTCCATGAGCGAGTTGTTTCGCTACGAGCACGGCATTTACGCCATCGACTCCGGCTATATCCGGCCCCTGCTCGCCGCCGTTCATCTTATCGTCGAGAACGGTCGGGTCGCGGTGGTGGACACCGCCAGTCAAGGGTGCCAGCCGCGCGTCCTGGCGGCGTTGCAGGCGCTGGGTTTGGCGCCGGCCCACGTCGATTATGTATTTCTCACCCACGTTCACCTGGATCATGCCGGCGGCGCTGGCGCACTGATGCGCGCCTTCCCGGACGCCCGGCTGATCGTCCACCCGCGCGGGGCGCGGCACATGGCCGATCCCAGCAAACTGTTCGCCGCCGTACAGGCGGTGTACGGCGCGGAAGAAGCGCAACGCCTGTACGGCGATCCCCTGCCGGTAGCCGCCGACCGCACCATCACCGCCGCCGATGGCTACAGCTTCGACTTGGCCGGTCGCATCCTGGTTTGCCTGGAAACGCCCGGCCACGCCAGCCACCACCTGTGCCTGCTCGACACCCGCAGCGGTTGCCTGTTCACGGGGGACATTTTCGGCATGTCCTTCCGCGAGTTGGATGTCGGCGGTCGCCCGTCCATCATCCCGACCACCTCGCCGACGCAATTCGATCCGGCGCTCATGCACCGATCGGTGGAGCGGATTTTGGGGCAACGGCCGCCAGCGGTTTATCTGACTCACTTCTCCCGTGTCGAGGAGGTGCCGCGTCTTGGCGACGACCTGCATCGCTTGATCGACGCCCATGTGGTGATCGCCGAGCGCGAGCGTGACAGCGGCCCGGAGCGCGAGGCGCGACGCTGCCGACGAGCGATCTAGTGTAGATCTCGGTGGTCGCCGTATCATTAAAAAAAAAAAGACAATAACAACCAAGCAAGA
>DPWB01000064.1 GCA_003527885.1 Candidatus Competibacteraceae bacterium | reverse complement strand
TGGGCGAGGAGTTGCTCACGCATCGTCATCGAGAATGTCGTTCAGTGCAAAGAAATTGCCAGCGACTTCTTGCAGGATGAGTTTCTCCAGCCGTCCCAGGTCGTACAGACCGTAATGCGCCGCCTGGCGAACGGCCGCCAAGAAGGCGGCCCGGGGATAGGTGCGCTGGATCTGCAGCAAACGTCGCAAAGCCCGCAGGCCGCGGCCGTGACCGCGCTGCTGGAGCGCCCGCGCATAGGCCGCCAGTTCAGGACTGTCGTCGCCCAGTTGCACTTCGACAGCCGGCGTCCGGCTCGCCCGGGCGGGTGTCGGATGATGCGCGGCATCGGTGCGGCGCGCATCGCGCTGGCCGATCAGCCGCAGATGGCTCGCCACGACGGCATGGCGATGATGAATCGCGACCCGGGCCGGAGTCTTGTAGACCGTCACCGTCTGCCCGACCAGACGCTCCGGCACCGAGTACCGATTCGCATCGAGCGAGACATACCCGGAGAGATCGACCACCCGCTCGAAGACCTCATAGACCGGCGGCAACACCGACGGCAGCGGCCGCAAGAACGGCTTCTCGAGCACGTAAGCGCTCTCCGGTGACATCCCCAGAACGCGCTTGGGTTTGGCGTTGGCCACCTCCTGGCACCAGGCGAGCGCCTGGCGGTTGAGATCGTCGAAGTCGGTAAAGCTGCGGCCGGGCAGGAAATTGGTTTCGACGAAGAAGAAATTCCGTTCGATCCGTCCCTTGCGATCGGGATTTCCGACCCGATGCGCCCGGAAGGCGAAGCCCAGCGTGCGGGCGAAGGCCGCCATCTCGGGGGCGATGACGGCGTCTGCCCCGGCACCGGCGGCGAGCATGACGCTGGTGTTGTCGATGACGCACTGCGGACAGGCGCCGTCCATGAAGCGCACGGCATCGAGCAGAAATTCCTTGGCTTCGAAGCGGGTGTAGCGCGGGTAATACTGGATGAACAGCCGGCGCGAGTAGGCCAGCACGAGACCGGCACACTGGGCGGTGACGGTCTTGTCGCCCAAGGTGACCCGATGCGGCGAGGTGTCGTGCTGCATTTCCTCGCCCGGCGCGAAGGTATATTCCCCGGCGCGTACCGGCGGTGCGCGCAGTCCGGCTTCCCTCACCCAGCGGGTCAGAGTGCTGTAGGAAACAGTCATCTCGTAGTCGGCGGCGAGCAGTTCGCCGATACGAACGACGTTGCCCTGAGCCCGCTCGAAGGCCGATTTCAAATAGGCGTGCGGGACGCCAGGTCCAGCGTCCGAGGCCGACGCCGGTGCCGGCGCGGAGCGCAGGATCTGGCGGACGGTATTACGCGACAGCGCCAGCACACGGCTGATTTCGCGCAGGCTCTTGCCTTGGGCTTGCAGGGTTCGGACCGCATCGCGGATCTGGCTGGGAATCATGGTCAAGGGTCCTCGCAAGTTCGGACTGCAGGGCATCGACGGCGGTGCGCAGGGGAATCAGCACACCGAGAAGAGAGTCGGGAAGTACTTCGCGGCGCAGGCTCGGCAAGCGCTGACGCAAGCGCTTGATCAGTGCCAGCAGTTGCCGGACATCGGCGGAACACTGGCCTTCCGGCCCTTGCGCGAGATGCGTGTCGGCCCGCTGTTCATCCGCGGCGCGCAGGCTCTGGATGAACAGCCGAGGCTGGGCCACCATCCGCTCGCGGGCGGCACTCGACGCGTTCAGGTAGTGCCGGAACCAGGTGTGCAGTTCGCGGGTGGAGAGCGGGGTCGCCGCCAGCGCCGCGAGCAGTTGGGTCGCCTGAGCGCTGTTGGCGCGCGCCAACGGGGCCAGCACCCGCGTCGCCGCCCAGGTCGATACCGCACCCTGACGCACGGCGGCGAGGACGCTGTCGGAGAGACCGCAGACGAGTTCGAGACGCCGGCTGACCCAGCTCACGTCGCGACCGCTGCGGCGCGCCACTTCGCGCTCGGACAGCCCTTGGCCGCGCACAAGTTCCTGCACCAGCAACGCTTCTTCCAGGGCCGCGAAGGGCCGCCGGCCGGCTTGAGCGAGGACGGTCAGCAAAGCCTGGGCGAGATCGCAGGTCCAGGACTCCACGCGTGCGGTGTCGCGACCGAGCCGCCGCAGCGCGAGCACGCGCCGGTAGCCGTCGACCAGGATCAGTTGCTCGCTGTCGGCGTCGGCAACGGCGATGCAGGCAATGAGTTGGCCGCTTTGCTCGATCGACTGGGCCAGCGCCTCGATCGCTCGCGGTTCAAGCAGCCGCGCGTCGGCGAATCGCAGTTCAAGGCGGTGCAGATCGACTTCGGCGGGCTGGGGCGGCAACGTGTCCATGGCCGAAACCGTACCCGTCCGCGCCGCTCATAGCGATCACGTCCTCTCTTTGCAAGATCATCCAGATGGCGCACAAGGCATTGAAACCGCCGTGATTCTGACCATCCACGCGTCCATCTTTGCAAGATCGTCACGCGTCACCGGGCTCAGCCGGTAAATCCCTGACGGCACAGGCGTTTCACGCGTCGACGCGTCCATCTTTGCAAGCACGCGTTCCGGCCGCCGGGCGTCCCGTGATTTCTGCTGGCAGCGGTTACGGTCGCGGTACTCGGCATGTGATCGCCGGTACTCGCGCCAGTAATCCGGGTGTCGCTCGGCCCACGCGGCCC
>DPWB01000258.1 GCA_003527885.1 Candidatus Competibacteraceae bacterium | reverse complement strand
TGATCACGGTAAAAGGCAAGCGGATTACGGTACCGGATATCGCCCGACTGAGCCGTTTCGATCACGCTCCGCCGCCGTGCGCCAAAAATGCCCAGGCACCGCTTAGCGAGGCTCAAACGCCTCTCGAATAAGCCGCTGCATGATCTGATTCCAGCGCTGACGCGGTTGTCGCTGCCAGTATTTAGCGTCCGGCCGACAATCGAATTTTTGCCGGTAAATCGCTAGAGCCGCCACGATCGCCGCCAAGCCCAGCGCCAACTCCGCCCGTGGAATACCCGCGAACGGCAACACCAGGAGCGACAAAAATACCAAGGCAATGATCCAGCCCCAGGGAATGAACAGGAAATAACGGATATCGAACTGCCTACCGTTGCGCTGAACGATGACGCGCATCGGCCAGTCATCCTGGGTGATATAAGCGCGCCGCCGCGCTTCCAGACGGGTTTCGTTCTCGGCGACAATAAAAAAATTGTTGACTAATAGAGCGTTGCGGAATTTCTTGAGTTGAGCGTCGCCGCCTTGCACGGTCGCCTGCGTCATACGTCCCAAATGCTGGATCGTCGGTTCAATCGCCATCGTTCAGTCGCCCACCGTAATGACCACCTTGCCGGTGGATTTGCGGGAGACGACTTGATGCAACGCATCGACCGCTTCCTCCAGCGGATAAATCTCCGACACATAAGGCTGGATGGTGCCGGCTAAATACCAGTCCAGCAAAATCCGAAAACTTTCCGTCATCACCGTTGGCTGACGTTCCGCGTAAGCCGGCCAGTTGAGACCGATCACATCCACGTTCTTGACCAGCAGATGGTTGGCGGGAATTTGCGGCACCGTGCCGCCGGCGAAGCCGATCACCAGTATCCGCCCCTCGAAAGCGATAGCGCGCAAGGAAGCGTTGAACAGCTCACCGCCGACCGGATCGTAAACCACATCGGCGCCGCGTTCTCCGGTCAGCTCCTTGATGCGCAAACGAATATCTTCGTGGCCGGTGTTAATGAGATGATCGGCGCCGTGCTGGCGGGCGATGTCCAGTTTTTCCGGGCTGCTGGCGGTGGCGATGACCGTCGCGCCCAGTTGCTTGCCGATGGCGACCGCCGTCAGGCCAACGCCGCCGGATGCGCCGTGCACGACCAGCGTTTCCCCGGCCCGCAACCGCGCCCGATGCCACAGCGCGATGTGAGAGGTGCCGAACACCACCGGAAACGCCGCGCCGTGTTCGTAAGGCATGGCTGTCGGGATGGCGACGCAACGATTGGCATTGACAACAGCCTGCTCGGCGTAACCACCGTACAGAGTCAGCGCGATGACCCGATCACCCGCCGCAAACCCGGTGACGCCCTCGCCGAGTTCTAAAACGTCGCCAGCCAGCTCAAAACCGGGGCTGAAGGGCGGTTCCGGTTGTACTTGATACTGCCCGCGCGTGATCAGGCTATCGGCGAAGTTGACGCCGCAGGCCCGCACCCGTAGCCGTATCTGGCCCGGACCCAAACTCGGCGGCGCCACCGCTTCCAACCGCAACGCGGCGGGTCCGCTCAACTCGCGGCACACGATGGCTTTCATCCGCGAGACCCCCCGTGCAGGGATCGGTTTTCAGCAACCCATCTCCTTAACATCGACCGGTAAACCTCTCTACAAAAAGCGAGAAAATTTCCATATCTTTATATTTTTTTAGCCAGTTGGAAAATATTTGAAGCAAACCGGCCACCGCTGCCGCGCGTCAAGCTTTTGGCGCTTTTATTTTGCTCCGATCACCGACGCTTGAAAACCTTCCCTTCATCCAAAACAAGCTTTTGAAAAAATTAGCAAACCATAGAAACCATTAAGATGGTGCATATCTTGCTTTAGTCTAATAAAAGATACTATTGTATTTATTAATTGACTTCTAACACTAAAATTTCATTAATAAATCATCTATAATAACTTCTAAATTTAGATATATCGTATCAAAATTATGACTCTTTTAGTCGTCCACTCTAGGCTGGGCAAGCACCGCTTCGAAGTAGCGAAGGGTCTGTCGGTGCGCGAAGCCCTCGATATCACCGCCTTACGGGTACGCGCCGCCTGTGGCGGCACAGGGGCCTGCGGGGCTTGCGTGATCCATCTGGTCGGAGGCGAGGTCTCGGCGCCGACAGTCGCCGAGTATATGAAACTCGGTTCCGATGAGCGCGCGGCGGGCGCACGGCTGGCCTGTCAGGTCCGGCTCAAGGGCGATACCGAGATCCGTCTCGACCGGCCCGCGCCACCCTCGCCCTGGAAGAGCATTCCACTCGAAAATCTCAAACCGCTCACCCATGGGCTCCCTGAGTTACGCGCTCATACTCTCGGCGTAGCGATCGATCTGGGCACCACCCAAATCCGGGTCTCTCTCTTGGACCGACGGTCCGGCCGCCGCATCGCCACCCGCCGCGGCCCGAACCCGCAAGGCGTTTTCGGCGCCGACATCCTCAACCGCCTGGAAGCGGCTCGCGCGAATCCCGCACACGCGGCGGAGCTGGCCAAGCTGGTTCGAACCGCCATCCTGCGAGCGGTGCGCGACATCCTGGCGCGTGATATCGGCGAAGTGAAGGCCATGCTGGCTGAAATCGGCCAAGTTTTTATCGTCGGCAACACCGCCATGCTGGCTTTATTGGGCGGGCGCGGCGCAGACACCCTACTCGATCCCGCCAACTGGCAAGGGGCCATCGACTGCCGGCCGCACGATGTCACACCCTGGCGGGCAAAAGGGGCGCTGCCGTGCGCCGAACTGGTGATGCCCGATCCGGTGGCCGGCTTCGTCGGCTCCGATCTGGTGGCGGATTTGCTGGCCACCGGCTTGACCGAAGGCCCCGCTGGCGCGCTGTTGTTGGATATCGGCACCAATACCGAAATCGCGCTGTGGGACGGCGCGACTCTGCATGTCACCTCGGTCGCCGGCGGTCCCGCCTTTGAAGGGTCCGGCATCCGTCACGGCATGGCCGCTGAACCCGGAGCCATCGACAGCGTCTGTTCGGTCGAAAACCACTACCGCTGGCGGACTATCGGCGGCGGTGCGCCGCAGGGCTTCTGCGGGTCGGGCTTGGTCGACGCCATCGCCCTGCTGCTCGCCGACGGCCGGCTAAAGCCTTCCGGGCGCTTCGCCTCTCCGCCCGGCCCGGACGGCTACCCGCTCGATCCCAACCACCCGAATACCGCCATTACCGGCCCCGACATCGATGCGTTCCAGCGCGCCAAAGCCGCCACAGCGGCCGCCATGAGCCAACTGTTGATTCAGGCCGGCATGACTTGGCGGGAGTTGCGCCGCCTGTGCGTCTGCGGCGCTTTCGGCCGCACCCTGCACCTCGGACATGCCCAGGCCATCGGCCTCTTGCCGGCCGTCCATCCCGGCTTGATCGAGCTCCATGCCGAGGCTGCCCTGGCCGGTTGCGAACAGGCCCTGCTGTCGCCCGGTGGCGTCCAATGTTTCGACGCATTAACGGCAAAAACCAAAACGATCAACCTTTCCCTGCTGCCGGGTTACGAAGACCGTTATATCGAGCACCTGCGCTTGCGCCCTATCGCCCTGACCCCGACCACCGGGCAAAGGCCTTGACCGAACCGACCTGATGAAGGAACTCCGCGCACTCAGAAACCGTGCAACAACGCAGGAGCGGTGATAAAAATATCATTATTATAATACTTATGTAATAAATAAGTTCTAAATTAACAAAATTTACTTGAAATAGAACCCAATTAGTAATACACTATAATCGATAGTAAATAAAGGGATTCGTCATGCTAGATCGCTTCATCAAAGCCTACAACGAAGCCGTCTTCGAAACCGATAAGGAAGCGGCCTTCACTGCGGTCAACACCGCTTTAGCGGAAGGTATCCCGCCAGAAGACATCGTGTTCAAGATCGTCATCCCGGCCGTTGAAGAAATGATGTCCAACATCACCAAGGACCCGGACGCCAATCTGGCGCAGCACTTCATGACCGCGCAGATCGCTGCCGAAGTGACTGAAAAGATGCTGGAAAAGTTCGAACATCCGCCCGAAATCATCGGTCGGGTGGTGATCGGCACCGCGCACGGCGACCTGCATTCGCTCGGCAAGCGCATCGTCATGGGTTGCCTGAAGGCGCTGATGGTCGAAGCCACCGATCTGGGCGTGAACGTACCGGCGGAGAAATTCGTCGATGAAGCCATCGCCCGCGATGCCCAGGTCATCGCGATGTCGGCCATGATGGTACATACGGCAACCGGCGAGGACGGCGCGTGCAAAGTGCGCCAGATTCTCAAGGAGCGCGGTCTCGAACAGCGTTTCAAGCTGATCGTGGGCGGCGCGCCCTATCGCTACGACACCGAACTCTACCAAGCCGTCGGCGCCGATTCTTGGGCGCCGGACGGCGTCAATGCCGCGCGCGCCATCATCAACCTCATCCAGCAGGTAAAACACCGTGACTCCGCTCAAGATATTTGAAGCCGCCCTCAACGGCACGCCGGCGCCACGCATTCCCATCTTTTGCAATCTGTTCGACCAGGGAGCGCGCGAGCTCGGCATGACGCAACGGGAGTATTACGCGAAGGGCGAACACGTTGCGACCGGCCAGCTGAAGCTGCGGGAGCGTTACGGGTACGACAACGTGTGGAGCCTGTTCTATGTCGGTCGGGAAGCGGAGTTGTTCGGCTGTCGGGAAATCCTGTATGCCGAAAACGGTACCCCCAACGTGGCGGATTTCGTCATCCAAACTTATGACGACATCGCCAAACTGGAGGTCCCGAACGATATCACCGATCATCCGCTCTGGGCCGAGACCGCCCAGTGCCTGAAAATCCTCGGGCGGGAAGTGGGCGAAACCCATCCGATCTGCGCCTACGTCACGGCTTCGACCACCTTGCCGGCTGTCTCTTATACACATCTCCGAGCCCACGAGACCGTACTAGATCTCGTATGCCGTCTTCTGCTTGAAAAAAAAAAAAAGTACAGTAGAGAG
>DPWB01000259.1 GCA_003527885.1 Candidatus Competibacteraceae bacterium | reverse complement strand
GCCGGCGGTGGAACGGGTCTACTATCCGGGACTGCCCTCGCACCCCCAACACGAATTGGCGAAACGGCAACAGAGCGGTTTCGGCGGCATCGTCTCCTTCGACCTGCGCGGCGGCAAAGCAGCGGCCTGGGCCTTGATCGACGCGACGCGCCTCATTTCCATCACCGCCAATCTGGGCGACGCCAAGAGCACCATCACCCATCCCGCCACCACCACCCACGGCCGCTTGACCCCGCAAGAGCGCGCGGCGGCCGGCATCGGCGACGGTCTGGTACGCATCTCGGCGGGTTTGGAGGATGTCGCGGACCTTCAAGCGGACCTGGAACGCGGCTTGCGCTTGTTGGCCTGATGATCAAAGCCCTGACCTTCGATTTGGACGATACGTTGTGGGACATCTGGCCGGTGGTCGAACGGGCCGAAGTCTTACTGCATGACTGGCTGGCGGCGCGTTACCCGCGCATCCCGGAACGCTTCACCCCTTTGGAATTGCGGGATTTGTGCGAAGAAATCGCCGCCACCCGCCCGGAGATCGCCCACGACCGTACCCGATTGCGCAAGGACGCGCTGCAACTGGCGGCGACGCGAACCGGTTATGTCGAATTCGATGTAGAGGACGCATTCGCGGTGTTTTTCGTCGCCCGCAACGCCGTGGAGCTATTCGCGGAAGTGCGACCGACGCTCGAACGATTGGCGCAACGCTACACGCTGGCCTCATTGTCCAACGGCAACGCCGATATCCGTTTGATCGGGCTGGACGACGTGTTCAGTTTTTCGCTCAGCGCGATTGAAGCCGGTGCGGCCAAACCGGAACCGCCGATGTTCGAACTGGCCTGCCGTCGCCTGGGAGCGCGGCCCGAGCAGATCGTCCATATCGGCGACGACCCCGAACACGATGTGCGCGGCGCGGCGAACGCCGGAATGCGGACGGTGTGGCTGAACCGCAACCGACGAGCGTGGCCCGGCGGCCCCAGAGCGGATGCGGAAATCAGGAGCCTGACGGAACTGGAAGCGGTGCTGGTCGCTTGGGAAGCCGGCGACGGGTAGCCAACCCGGCCACGGCCAGCGAGCCCTACCAAGCAATCGGCTGGCCGTCCCGGAAGAAACCGCCGCTCGGCCCGCCCTCCGGCAGGGTGGCGGCCCAGACGATACCCGAAGCGCCCTGCTCTATGGTCCGTTCCGCGCCGGGACCGCCCATGTCGGTGCGCACCCAGCCGGGACACACCGAATTCACCAGGATATTGAACCCCTGCGTTTCCGCCGCCAGAATGCGGGTCAGCGCGTTCAGGGCGGTCTTGGAAATCCGGTAAGCCGGCGTTTTACCTTCCATCTCGCTCAACTGACCCAGGCCGCTGGAGACGTTGACGATGCGGCCGTAATGCTGTTGCTTCATCAACGGGACCAGCTCTTGGGCCAGCAACAACGGGCCGTACAGGTTGGTTTGCAGCGTGGCCGACAGCGTTTTCAGGCTGGCGTTGAACACGCTGGCCCCTCCCGTCTCTTCCGCACCGTGGCTGTCCAGGGAAACCCCGGCGTTGTTGACCAAGATATCGACGCGCCCGCAGCGGCTATGGATGAAAGCACCCAGTTCGGCCACGCTGTTTTCCGCCGTCACATCCAGCGCATGAAAGAGCACATCCAAGCCCTCGGCCAACAATTTTTCCACGGCCATCTCGCCTTTGCCGGCGTTGCGACTGGTCAAAATGACCCGGATGTCGCGCTTGGCCAACTGTCGGACCGTTTCCAACCCCAAGCCGCGATTGGCGCCACTGACCACCGCTACCGGTTTGCTGCTCTTGCTATTCAACATCGTTCGTCGCCTTTGGTTATCAGCCGGGCCATCAAATTGGGCTTTAGTGGTTCCTGGCTCCTACCGCATGTGAATATTACGAAACGGTTTGTCGAAAATAATAACAGAGCCCCCAGTCAGCCACAAAAACAAAATCCGCTCATTACAAAGTACCTTAGCAGCTTCTTCAAAAGGGTTGGCCGTCTTCAATACATTACATAAAACCCTCTGATTGCGCGCCCGACGCTAACGCTGGCCGCTCAGAAACGTTTCGTAACCGGCCTCGGAAAAACCATAGGTCTTTTTGCCTCGCCAAAACAAGATGGGGACCCCGTGTCCGCCGCCGATGCTGGCCAATGCCTCCATGCCTTCGGGTGTTTCAACATCGTATTCCGTGAAAGCGACTTGTTTCTTGGTCAGATAGGCTTTGGCTTGGCGACAGAAACCACACCACGCGGCGGTAAACAACCGCACTGTCTCACCGGACGCCGGCGCTTCCGTGGCCCGCTGTTGCAACCGTTTTTCCAACCCCGCCTTAAAACGCAGGGCATACTCTGGCAACGGGCTGGAAGGACCGGGAGCGTACTCCAAGGTTTTTTCGATTTGACCGCCAGACGGCGGCTTGTCGCTGTAAATCACCTTGCCATCCGGGCCGACTGACTTGTATAGGGTGTCGGCCCATCCCGGTGACACAATGGCGGACAGCGCCATAATTACTATTAATTTTAATTTCTTAACCAATCTTATCAACGCCTGTTTTCAACCTCTTAACGCCCGCGATGACGGTGGCGGCCCAAACGTTTTTCCAGCCGTCGGAACAGGCGCGCCAGCCCGAAGCACAGCAGAAAATACAACCCCGCCACCGTCAGCCAAACCTCGAACACCCGGCCCGACGACACCGCCAGTTCGGTACCGGTAAAAGTCAGCTCTTGAATGGAAATCAGCGAGATCAGCGAGGAATCCTTGACCAGCGAGACGAACTGTCCGGCCAGCGGCGGGACGACCGTTCGAACCGCCTGCGGCAGAATCACGCGCGTCAATGACTGTTGTCTATGCAATCCTAATGCCGCCGCGCCTTCCCACTGGCCTTTTGGTATGGCCTCGATCCCGGCCCGGACGATTTCGGTGACGTAAGCGCCTTCAAACAGCGCCAGACAGAGTAAACCCGACAAGAAATTCGGCAACAATTCCGCTGGCCCAAACAAGACGGCCAGCACGGGCCAGGTTTCCGGCGCGGCGGCGCTGCGATTCTCGAGAGCCAGCAGCGACGGCAACTGGCTACTGATGAAGAAATAGAAAATGAAGATGAACACCAAAGGCGGCATGTTGCGGATCAGCCCGACATAGCCTCGACCGAGCAAGCGCAGAAACAGGCTGCGCGAGATCCGGCAGACTCCCATCACGCCGCCGAGCAACGCCGCCAGCACGCTGCCCCACAGCGCCAGCCGCAACGTGGTGATAAATCCTTGCCCCAGCAGATTCAGCACCCAACGTCCTTGGTCGGCGTCGTAGCGGGCGAAGTATCCTGGAATCAAACGCCAGTCCCAGCGGTAATGAAAATGGTTTCGTGTCCGGTAGATGATATAAGCGCTCACGCTGAGCACCGCGATCAGAATGATCGCATCCAGCCAGCCGAAACGAAATTTGTGGGAACGCACGCTTTAGCCGTGTCCGCCGTTTACCGCCAACCGCCGTTCCAGCCAACCGACCAACAGCGACAAGCTGGTGGTGAGCGCCAAATACAGCGCCGCGACGGTGAACCACAACTCGAAAGTCATGAAGGTGTCGGCGATCAGATTGCGGCCTTCGGTGGTCAGATCGGCCACCGCGATCACGCTGACCAGCGCCGAATGCTTGATCAGCGCTACGCCCAAGCCGGTCAACGGCGGCAGCACCACCCGGATGGCTTGCGGCAGGATGATATGCCGGTAGACGGCGGGCCGCGACAGGCCGAGCGCTTCAGCCGCTTCCCACTGACCGTGCGGCACCGCTTCGATGCCGGCGCGGAAAATCTCCGCCGCGTAAGCGCCCTCGAAGATCGCCAGGGCCAACACCGCCGCCGCGAACCGATCCATGCCCACGATCGGCGCCAGCACGAAATACACCAGATAAAGCTGCACCAGCATCGGGGTGTTGCGGACGGCTTCCACGTAGACCCGCGTTAAGGCGTGGCCCGCCCAGGAGGTCGAGCGCCGTAACAGCGCCGCCGCCAGCCCGAAGACCAGCGCCAGCAACAGGCTCCAGCCGCTCAGTTCCAGCGTCACGCCCAGCCCTTGCAGCAGCGGGCCGGGATAGAGCGCGCCGTTCTCGACGCGGTAGAGGTACTGCGGCACCCGATACCATTGCCAGTTGTATTGCAGGGTTCCGGCTCCTTCGAACAGCAGCCAACCCAATCCGCCCAGCAGGACGAGAAAGGCCAACGTATCGAAGGCCGCCCGCCACCGCTCGCCCGCACGACGTTTCCGCTTGGCTATCATCAGCCGCCTCACCGCTGGAACGTCAAAGAGCGCAACGGGCTACGACGAGGTGTTAGCTTCCAGCGCCCGCAAACTTTCTAAACGGCGCTGTGACAACTCCTGGCGGCTGGCTTCCGCGTCAATCGCTTGCAAGGTCGTTTCGACATAGGACAAA
>DPWB01000358.1 GCA_003527885.1 Candidatus Competibacteraceae bacterium | reverse complement strand
CACGCCTTCGCCGCGCCCGCCCGCCGCCAGATTGGCGCGCGTCTCGCCGGCTTGGGGAATGCGGGCCAGCGCGTAAGGGACCGGTTCGCCGTCGATCAGCAGGATGCGCTTGTCGCCGGCCGTCACTTCTGGAATGTAGCGCTGCGCCATGGCCGAACGCCGGTCGTGCGCGGTGAGGGTTTCCAGGATCACGTTCAGGTTAGGATCGTTCCGGCGCAGCCTGAACACCGACGCGCCGCCCATGCCGTCCAGCGGTTTCACCACGATGTCCTCATGCTCGCCCAGGAACGCTTTCAGCCGGGCCGCTTCACGGGCCACCAGGGTCGGCGGGCAGCATTCCGGGAAGTGCAAGGCAAAGATTTTCTCGTTGGCGTCGCGCAGGCTGCTGGGCTTGTTGACCACCCGCGCGCCGGCGGCCTCGGCCAGTTCCAACAGGTACGTGGTATAGATGTACTCCATGTCGAACGGCGGGTCCTTGCGCATCAGCACCACGTCCAGTTCCGCCAGCGGCAGTTCTCGCTCGCTGCGGAACGCGAACCACCCTCGCTGGTCGTCCGTGACGCCGAGCCGCCGCGCTCGGCCGAAGGCTTCGTTGCCGCGCGCGTACAGGTCGGCCTGCTCGAAGTAATGCAGTTGCCACCCGCGCGCTTGGGCGGCCAGCAGCATGGCGAAAGTGGTGTCTTTTTTGATGGTGATGGCCGCGATGGGATCCATCACCACACCGAGCTTGATGGTCATGGCAAGCGAGTCCTCAAGGGTGGGTGATCGTGCGAAGGCCGCCGGGCCTGACCGTGACGGCATACCGTTTGCATCTTTGGCCGAGTGACTTAAGATGTAGAAAGGTCGTTACGGTTTCCGTCATGGCATCATGGCTATTAGTATGCTAAAAACATCCTAATAAAAAGAGCATTAGGCCGCCAGCGCGGCTCTGTTCCAACCTCAGACTCCAAGAATAACAGCGATTTTCGGCCGGGTTGCGCGACGGTCGTCCGACTTTCAGCGAGGACAGTGATGTGGCAGAAGCGGTCATAACTCCCTCCACGGCGTCACCTCCGCCGCACCCTTTCGATATTTTGTTGCAACTGGACCAGCGCATCCGCGAACGCGCGCCGGCGGCAGCGGGCGCGCAGCTGTCTGAGATCAGAGGGCAGCTCGCCGCGCGCCTCGGTTCCTGGAACCTGCTATTCTCCATGGATGACGTCGCCGAAATCATCCCGATCCCGCGCAGCATCACCCGGGTGCCGGGCGTGAAACGCTGGTTGCTGGGCATTGCCAATTTGCGCGGCAAGGTCATCTCGGTGTCCGACTTGCGGGATTTTGTGGCCGGCCGGTCCACGATGCAATTGCCGGGCAGCCAGCTGGTCATCGTCCGCTCCGGGGAATGGGATTACGGCCTGCTGGTGGACGAGATCATCGGGATGCGCCATTTTGGAACCCAGCATCGCCTGCCGACGCTAGATGCCGTGGAAGAAAGCCTGCGGCCTTATATCACCGAAGCGTTTTGGAGCGACAGCTGCTGTTGGATGGTTTTCAATACCCGAAAATTGTTGGCGGGAGCCGATTTTTTGAATGCGGCCGGTTAGGATTTTTCGGAATTTCTCCGCCGGACGGCCAGCGGGCGGGGCGGTTATCAGGGTCAAGCGTAACGAGAAACAGAAATGCGAGAGTTGCAAGATCGTTCGGCGTTGAAAGGATTATCTTTCACCTATCTGGCGCTGTTGGGGGCGCTGGTGTTTTTCATCGTGCTGATGGGGGTTATCTTTACTCTCCTGGAGCGCCAGGACCGGCAGAACGAGGTTTATTTCAGGCTCGTCGGCGAGCAACGGTTTCTGTCGCGTTCGCTGGTGACGGACTCGCTGGAGTCCGCGCGCGGCAAGGAGGCGGCGTTTGCGAGGCTCAAAGAAGGGCGCGACCGGTTCGAGCAAGCCTTGAACGATCAGAAGAACGGCAACGCCGCGCTGGGGGTGTCGCCCGCGCCGGAGGTGGTCCGGTCGCAACTGGCCGAACTGGACAACCGCTGGAAGCCGGTCAAAGCCGACCTCGATACGCTGCTGGCCGGACGCGAGTCGGTCATGGCGGTCAGCAATTTCGTGCCGCTGCTGGAGAGTTCGCTGACCCAGATTGTCACGCTGTCCGACGAAATCGCCAAGAACATGTCCAACAACCGCCTCGATTCGCGGCAGGTTTATTTGGCCACCAACCAGCTGTTGCTGGGGCAGCGGATCGAGAGCGATCTCAAGCGGATGTTGAGCGAAGGCGGCGCGGGCGTCGCCGCCGCCGCCGACCGCTTCGGCCGCAACGTGAATTTGTTCGGGCGGATTCTGCGGGGGCTGCGCGACGGCGATAGCCGGCTGGGCGTCGATCGGGTCAGCCTGCCCGAAAGCACGGGCAAGATCGCCGATCTCGCCGACCGCTTCAAGTCGCTGGAAACCGAAACCGCGCGCATCGTCGAGTATGCCCCGGAACTGATCAAGGCCCAGAGCGCCGCGCAAAATATCTCCGAGAAGGGCGACGGGTTGCTGGAGGCGACCACCAAGCTGTTCGATGCCTATTCCACCAGCAGCCGCGGCTTCCAGTTGTTCGGGATACCGCTCAATTATCAGATCGCCTATTTGTTGGGGGTGCTCGCCCTGATTCTGCTGCTGGCGCTGGTGTACCTGCAAAATCGCGAAAGCCGCCAGCGGCTCCAGGAAAGCGAGCAGCGCAAGCAGGAAACCGAGGAGCAGAACCGCCGCAACCAGGATGCGATCCTGCGCCTGCTCGACGAGCTCGGCAACCTGGCCGAAGGCGATCTGACCGTGCAGGCCAGCGTGACCGAAGACATCACCGGGGCCATCGCCGATTCCGTCAACTACGCCATCGAAGCGCTGCGCGATCTGGTGTCCACCATCAACAACACCTCGGGGTTGGTCGCCGGCGCGGTGCAGGAAACCAGCGCTATCGCCGACCGGCTGGCCAAATCCAGCGAGATCCAGGCCCGCCAGATCGAAAACGCCAGCGCCACCGTGACCCAGATGGCGCATTCCATGGACGATGTGTCCTCCAAGACCGCCTCGTCCGCCGAAGTGGCCGAAAAGTCGGTGGGCATCGCGCACGAAGGCGGCGACCGGGTGCGCCGGACCATCAACGGCATGAACGCCATCCGCGAGCACATTCAGGACACCTCCAAGCGCATCAAGCGCTTGGGCGAGTCTTCGCAGGAGATCGGCGACATCGTGGCGCTGATCAACGACATCGCCGACCAGACCAACATCCTGGCGCTGAACGCCGCGATCCAAGCGTCGGCGGCGGGCGACGCCGGCCGGGGCTTCGCGGTGGTCGCCGACGAAGTGCAGCGCTTGGCCGAACGCTCCAGCAACGCCACCAAACGCATCGAGACCCTGGTCAAGACCATTCAGGCCGACACCAACGAAGCGGTCATTTCCATGGAGAAAAGCACCGCCGAGGTGGTCGGCGGGGCCGGTTTGGCCGAGAAGGCCGGCGAGGCGCTGGAGGAAATCGAAAAAGTCTCCGCCAACTTGGCCGAGCTGATCGACGAAATCTCCAAATCCGCCGGGCAGGTCTCGGAGATGGCCTCGCGCGTGTCGACCGCCATGATTTCCATCAACGAAATCACCGGGCAGACCGCCGAAAGCAGTGTGTCCACCGCATCCGCCATCGGCAAGCTCAATCAATTGGCGCGGGAGTTGCGCCAAGCGGTCGCCGATTTCCGGCTGCCGGCTTGACAGCAAGGGCGAAACCGGGATATCGCGGGCATGATTGCGGTTCCGATCGACCCGGTTCCCACCGGCAACCGCCGGCTTAGGCTATCCGCACGGAGGTAGCGTGATGAGTTCGCATCGAGTCGCCGACAACCCCCTGGACGCTATCAAGGACGATTTGTTGCTGGCCCTACAGGGAATTCGGCACCATTTGGAGGCCTACGGCGAGGACCCCGCCGAACCTGCTCCGCTGGAGGCGACGGTCGATGCCATCGATCAGATGCGTGGCCCGCTGGCGGCCCTGGAGCACCGAAAAGCGGTCGCCTTGATCGACGAGATCCGGGTGCTGGCCCTGGGTTTGATCAAGGGCAAGCTGCGACCCTTCGACCCGGCGGTGTTGCAGCAGGCCGTCGCGCAGCTGGCCGAGTATTTGGAATCGTCGCTGGCGCCCGGTCAGCGGCGACCGGAGCCCGAACTGTCGAGGATGATCCAGGTGTTGCGTCAGGTGCGCCAGCAAGGCGCGCCCCACGGCGGGGGCGCGATCCAGGCCGTCGCCTCGGAGACCGCGCGCTACGGAATTCTGGATACGTTCAAGCGCTTGCAAAAGAACGTGGACAGCGATATGGAGGGGGCCAGCGAAAAGCCCGAATCCTGGGAGTGGTTGCGCGGCGAGTTGCAAAACTTGCGCCGTATGTTGGCCGGGCAGGATTTGACGCGCCCGGCCTCGGCGTGCGAGCGCCTGGAGCGAATCGCGGGCGCGCTGGCCGCTGGCGCCGAACCTTACCGGCCGTTGGCCAGCGGTATGCTCGGAGAGATTTTGGCCGCGCTCGGCCATTATCTGGAGCCGCTGGACAGCAGCCGGCCCGCTTCCGCCACGGTGCTGGATACGGTGGAAGAACAAATCGCCCAATTGGAAACCTTGCTCGGCCTGCCGCCGCTTCCCCCCGCCTTGAATTTCGCGCTCGCGCCGGTCCCGCTGGAAGCCGTCGCAACCGACCCGGCACCCGATGTGACGCTCGAACTGGACTGGGAGCCGGCGGTCGCCAACGGCCGTCGCGCCCCGAACGAGGGGGGCCAAAGCGCGCCGCTTGCGTTGAGCCTGGAGCCGGAGTCGCCGCGCGCCGAAGCCGGCCCGGACCTGGACGACGCGCCGTGGCGAGGGGCGCCGGTCGCTGTTGGCTCCGGGCCAGCGATAGCGACCGGGGAGGGTGGGCCGCCGGTTGCGACGCGGGCCGCACCGCAACCGGAGCTGGGCTCGGGACCTCCCGGAGCGCTGGAGTCGGAGCTCGCCGGAGCCGTTGCACCCCCGGTGGATCCCGCGCCTTCGCCCGGGCAAGGCCCCGCCGCTTTGATGGAGTTGATGGGCATTACCGAAGCCGATCCCGAATTTGTGGAAGTGTTTTTGGAGGAGGCGCGCGAGGAGCTGGCGGTCATTCGGGAACGGGTCGAGGGGTGGCGGACGAATTTGCATGACCACGAGGCCCAGACTACCCTCCGGCGCGCTTTCCACACCCTCAAGGGCAGCGGTCGCATGGTGGGCGCGACCGTGGTCGGCGATTTCGCTTGGGAATACGAAAATCTGCTGAACCAGGTCTTGAGTGGAAGCCTGAGCCCGAACCCGGCCATCTGCGATGCGGTCGCGGCGGCGGCGGCGGCGCTGGCGCCGCTGGTGGGCGAAATTCCGTTGCGGGGCGGCGAGCTTGCCGCGCTGCCGCCGTTGGTGGCCCGCGCCCAGGTCTTGGCCCAGCCCGATGCGTTGGAGCCGATCACGGCGCCGCCGTCGTTGCGCGTCGAGCCGGTCTCGATCAGGCTGGGTGTGGCGCCCGCGCCCGCGCCGGCCGAACCACCCTCGCTCCGAGTGGTGCCCCAAATCGACCCGGAATTTTTGGACGTCTTCCTGGAAGAGGCGCGCGAAGAGCTGCAAAACATCGTCCAGCAATGCGCGATCTGGAAACGCAATCTGGATGACCACAAGGCGCTGACCCACATCCGGCGGGCCTTCCACACCCTCAAGGGCAGCGGTCGCGTGGTCGGCGTGACCGAAATCGGCGACTTCGCCTGGGAGTTCGAAAATCTGCTGAACCGGGTTTTGAGCGGCGAGCTGCCGGCCGCGTCGGCGATAGCCGATCTGGCCACCGAAGCGGCGGCGGCCTTGGAGATGCTGGTCGAACAATCTCCGGTGGGCGGCACCGCCAACCCGGCGTTGGCGAATCTGGTGGCGCGAGCCCAAGCGTTTTTGCACGCTCCGGCCAGCGCCGCACCCGTTCCGCCCCAACCCGCCCCGGTCAAACCCGCCGAAACGGTTCCGCCGCCGGCCCCGCCCGAGCGCGCGCCGCCGGTGGCGGCGGTCCCGGTGGCCCTGCCGGAACCGGCCGGGTTATCCGGCGCGGATTTGGAACTGGCGCAAGTTTTCCAGTACGAGGCGGCCGAAATTCTCGACGCCAGCGATTTGATCCTGCACCGGCTGGCGGCGGAGGAAGATCACGCGGCGCTGTTGAACGACCTGCGGCGGAGCATGCACACCCTCAAGGGAGGGTCTCGCATGTCCGGCTTCATGGCCATCGGCGATTTGGCGCACGCTGCGGAATCGGTGCTGGACGCGCTCGGTAAAGGCGGCGGCCATGCCGCGCCGATCGTGCTCGATACCCTCCAGCACACCCTGGACTACCTAAACCGGATGCTGGCGGAGGCCGCCGCCAGCGGCGCCGATCCGGCCGCCGCGACCCCTTTGATTCACGGCCTGCACCGTCTGGCCGACGCCATCGCCACCGGCAAGCCCATCACGGAGCTGCCGGCGGCCGTCACGGCCGCCGAGCCGCTGACGGAGAGATCGACCGGCAAACGGCCGGCGGTCCCGCTGCCGGAACCGGCCGCCTTCCAGACCATGACCGAACTGGATCAGGAGCTGATCCAGGTCTTTCAGGCCGAGGCCACCGAGATTCTCGACTCCAGCGACGCCATCGTGCGGCGCTTGCGCGAGGAGCCCAGCAGCGTCGATTTATTGAACGACCTACGCCGCGAGATGCACACGCTCAAAGGCAGTTCGCGCATGGCCGGCTTCATGACCGTGGGCGAACTGGCGCACGCGGCCGAATCGATTCTGGATGCGTTGGGCAAGGGTGCGCTCCAGGGATCGGCGCGGACCATGGATCTGATCCAGCGCGCCCTGGATCGCCTGCATCAAATGCTGGTGGGCGTTTTGGGAGGCGAGCAACCGCCGGCGCAGCGCGAGCTGATCGACGAGTTGCAAGACGTGCTCGGCGTCAAGATTGTCGAACCACGGTCCAGGCCGCTGCTGCCGGCGGTGACCGCCACCTTGACCGCGGCTGCGGCCGCGTCTGCGGCGGTGGCGCGGCCCGTGGAAAAACTCGCGGCCTCGTCGGCCGACAGCATCCGCGTCAGCGCCGCCTTGCTGACTTCCCTGGTCAACCAAATGGGCGAAAGCAGCATCTTCCGCTCTCGGATCGACCAGGGCGTCGGCGCCATGGCCTTCAACCTCAACGAGCTGGACCAGACCATCGCCCGGCTGCGCCGCCAGGTCTCCAATCTCGCCACCCAGGCCGAGGCCCGCATCCAGTCCCGCCAGGATCAAGGGCCTAAAGCGCACCAGCAGGAATTCGACCCCCTGGAGCTGGATCGCTTCACCGAGTTGCAACAGGTCAGCCGCTCCTTGATGGAAATCGCCGACGATCTGGGCAATATCGGCAACACCATGGGCGAGCACGCGCGGGAAGTCACCGCGCTGCTCGACCAACAGGGCAAGGTCAACAAGGAAATCCAGCAGGGCCTGATGCGCACCGGCATGGTCCGGTTCGGCAGCATCGTACCCCGCCTGCGGCGGGTGGTGCGGCAGTCGGCCCAGGAGCTGGGCAAGCGCGCGGAACTGCTGGTCGGCGGCGAGGAGGCGGAGGTCGACCGCAACGTGCTCGAAAACATGGTCGCGCCGCTGGAGCACATGCTGCGCAATTCGCTGGCGCACGGCATCGAGACGCCCGAGCGCCGCCGCGAGGACGGCAAGCCCGAAATCGGCACCATCACCCTGACCTTGCGCCGGGAAGGCGCGGAACTGGTCCTGGAGCTGGGCGATGACGGCGCCGGCCTCAATTTCTCGGCGATCCGCACCAAGGGCGAGGAAAAAGGCCTGCTGAAGCCCGACGATCCCGCCACCGAGGAAGAGCTGATCGCCTTGCTGCTGCGGCCTGGGTTTTCCACCGCGACCTCGGTCACCCAGATTTCCGGGCGCGGGGTCGGCATGGATGTGGTCAACGAGGCCATCCGGTCGATGCGCGGCGCTTTGCTGATCCAGACCGAGCCCGGCCAAGGGACGCGCTTCATCATCCGGCTGCCGTTCTCGTTGGCGGTCACCCAGGCGCTGCTGGTCAAGGCCGGCGAATCCACCTTCGCCATTCCGCTGCTGAGCATCGAGCTGGTGACCCGCCTCCAGGAAAACGAATTCAAGTCCTATCTGTCCGGCGAACTCATCCAGCACCGTTACAGCGGGCGCAACTATCCGATCCACAACCTGGGCCTGTTGATCGGCGGCGCGCAGATTCAGGCCTTCGATGAAGTCGCGGACCGCCGGCCGCCGACCTTGTTGTTCCGCAGCGCCGAGGCGAGCGCGGCCTTGCAGGTCGAGGCGGTGCTGGGCAACCGGGAGGTCATCGTCAAACCGGTCGGCCCGCAATTCGGCGGCGTGCCCGGCATGTCCGGCGCGACCGTGTTGGGCGACGGCCGGGTGGTGGTGGTGCTGGAACTGGCCGCGCTGGTGCGCAACATCGGCTCGCACGGCCAGCGCCAAGCCGAAACCCAGGCGTTGCGCTTGGCGCGCCAGGAGACCCGGCAGGACAAGATCAGCGTCATGGTCATCGACGATTCGATCACCATGCGCAAGGTGACCGCGCGGATTCTGGAACGTCACAACATCCAGGTGATCACCGCCAAGGACGGCTTGGACGCGGTAGCGATGCTTCAGACCCAGGTTCCCGACCTGGCGATTCTCGACATCGAAATGCCGCGCATGGACGGATTTGAGGTGGTGGCCCACGTCCGCAACCAGCAAAGCCTGCGCGCCATGCCGATCATCATGGTCACCTCGCGCTCCGGCGACAAACATCGCGAGCGGGCCATGAAACTGGGCGCCAACGACTATCTGACCAAGCCCTACCAGGAAGAGCAGCTGATGCAAGCGATCCGCCGGATTCTCGGCGAGCGCGCTCTGGAGCTGATCACTTAACGCGCGCCGGCTCCCGTTTCGGCCCTTGGGTCGATTCCCGCGCCTATCATGGATACCGTTATGGATGCTTCCGCAAGTCTCCGTTGTCTGTTGATTTCGGTGCAGGGTGGCCAGGCCATCCTGCCGAACAGCGTCATCGTCGAAGTGCTGCCCTTCGCGACCCCGCTCAAGATCGAATCGGCGCCGCACTGGGTGGTCGGCGCCATGCTGTGGCGCAACTTGACCACGCCGCTGATCAGCCTGGGTCGGCTGATCTTTCGGGTGGCGGCCGAGGCCGATCTCAATTCCCGGATCATCATCGTCAATAGCTTGGGCGCCGACGCCCGGCTGCCGCATTTCGGGATCTTGGGAACTTCCGCGCCGCGACCGATCAACTTGCAACGAGAAGATCTCAAGTCGAACCAGGAGATCGGCGATGACGACCTGGGCTTGCCGGGCATTCTGAGCTGGGCGCGCTACCAGGAGCAGCCGGTCATCATTCCGGACCTGGAAGCCATCGAGGCCGTGCTGCAACCCTTGGTCCGCCGCACTTGAGTCGGATAGCCGACCGACGGCCGATGTCCACATGCGGCTGAGCAAGATCAAGTTGGTGGGGTTCAAGTCTTTCGTGGACCCCACGGTGCTGCATTTGCCGGGCAATCTGGTCGGCATCGTCGGCCCCAACGGTTGCGGCAAATCCAACATCATCGACGCCGTGCGCTGGGTGATGGGCGAAAGCTCGGCCCGCAGCCTGCGCGGCGAAACCATGAGCGACGTGATCTTCAACGGCGCGGCCACCCGCAAGCCGGTCGGGCTGGCGTCCATCGAGCTGGTGTTCGACAACCAGCAGGGCCGGCTGGGCGGTCCCTGGGCCGGTTACGCCGAGATCGCCGTCAAGCGCTCGGTCGGCCGCGACGGCCAATCCGGCTACTTTCTCAACGGCGCGCGCTGCCGCCGCCGCGATATCGCCGATATCTTCCTGGGCACCGGGCTGGGGCCGCGCAGTTACGCCATCATCGAGCAGGGCATGATTTCGCGGGTGATCGAGGCCAAGCCCGAGGAATTACGGATCTTTCTGGAAGAGGCGGCCGGGGTTTCCAAGTACAAGGAGCGCCGCCGCGAGACTGAAACCCGCGTCCGCCACACCCGCGAAAACCTCGAACGGCTGAACGACGTGCGCGAGGAGCTGGGCCGCCAGCTCCAGCATTTGCAGCGGCAGGCGCGGGCCGCCGCCCAGTACCGCGAATGCCGCGCCGAGGAACGCCGCCTCAAGGCCGAACTGCTGAGCCTGCGCTGGCGGGCGCTGCGCGCCGAGCTGGAGTCGCACCAAGGCGACCTGCGCCGGGAGGAAACCGGGTTGGAGGCGATCCTGGCCGAACAGCGCCGGCTGGAAACCCGGCTCGAAACCGGGCGGCTGCGGCGGACCGAACTGAATGATGCCTATAACGAGGCCCAGGGCCGTTACTATCGGACCGGCGCGGAAATCAGCCGGCTCGAACAGTACGTGCGGCACCAGGAGGAATTACGGGAGCGGCGCGAGGAGGATAGACGCCAGACCGCAACCGCGTTGGCGCGGATCGAGGCGCAGCTGGCGCAAGATCGAATCCAGCAAACGGAATGGACCCAGGCCTTGGCCGCCGCCGAACCCAACCTGGTCGAGGCGCGGAGCGGCGAGGGGGAAGCGGATGCGGGGTTGAGCGCCGCCGCGAGCGCTTTGCAGGCCGGGCAGGCGGCCTGGGACCGCTTCAGCCACTACAGCGGCGAAATCGAGCAGCGGGTACAGGTCGAACAAACCCGAACCAGCCATCTCGAACGCCAGTTGGAGCAGGGCGAGCGGCGGCTGGAGCGGCTGCGGCACGAGCAGGATCAGCTGGCAGCCGCCGAACTCGACCGCCAGCGCGGCGGTTTGGAGGGGCTGGAACCGGCGCTTGCCGAAGACGTGCGGGAGGCCCAGCAACGGCTGACCGACCTTGAGGCGGAGGTGAGCGCCACCCGAGAGGCGTTACGGCAGGCCGATCTGGACATCCGCTTGTCCCGCGAGCGGATTCAGGCCGGACGCGGCCGGCTGACATCGCTGCATACCTTGCAGGAAGCGGCGCTGGGCCGGGATGCGGCGGAGGTGAACGAGTGGTTGCAAGGGCGGGAACTGGCGCAAGCGCCCCGTTTGGCCGAACGGCTTGACGTGGAACCCGGTTGGGAGATCGCCGTCGAAACGGTGTTGGCCGACTGGCTGGATGCGATCTGTGTGCCGGATTTGGGCGCGCTGGCGCCGGCGGTCGAGGAGCGGTTGCGCGGCCGGTTGACCCTGTTCGAACCGGCGGTTGCCAAGCGCGACGCCCGAGCGGCCGCCGGGCTGGCGGTCAAGGTCCAGGCCCCGTGGCCGCTGCTCGGCCTGCTTGATGGCGTGGATACGGCGGCCAGCTTGGCCGAGGCGTTGGCCCGTCGCGCCGGCTTGGCGGAGGGCGAGGTGCTGGTGACGCCGGACGGCCTGTTGTGCGGGCGACACTGGTTGCGGTTGGCTCGCGACGGAGACGATGGAGGCGTGCTGCGGCGCGAGCGCGAAATCCGTCGGCTGGAGCCAGAGCTACAAGAGGCCGAGAGCCGTTTGCAAGAGCGCTCGGCCCGCGCCGAGCAACTCCGAATGCGGCTGCACGACGAGCTGGAGCGGCAACGGCGGGAGGCGCAGCAGACCCTCAGCGACCGCCAGCGCGACCACGCTCGGATTCAAGGCCAGTTGCAGGCGTTACGGGTCCAGTGGCGACAGGCGCGCGACCGGGGCGCCCACCTCGTGGAGGAGCGGGCAGAGCTGGAAGAGCGAGGCCGCCACGACCGAGAGCAGCTGCAACTGGCGCGGCTGCGGCTGGATGAGGCCTTGGCGGCGCGGCAGGACTTGCAGGCGGAACGCGCCAACCTGCTCGACGCGCGCGAGCGGGCGAGCGAGGCGATGCGCCAAGCGCAGGCCCGCGCGGACGCCGCCCGCCGCGAGGTGGCGCGTCAGACGGCGGCCGGCGAAACCTTGCGGGCGCAACTGGCCGCCGTCAGACAAGCGCTGGAGCGGTTGGACGCACAACGCTGCCAGTTGCAGCTCCAGCACGAACGTCTGGAGCCAGCGGACGATACCGCGGGCGATGCGGCGCTGGCGACCGCCGAGGATGAGCTGGCGCGTTGCCTTGAAACGCAACTCACGGTCGAAGCGGAACTGCGGGAAGCGCGCCAAGCGCTGGATGCCCAGGAAGCGGCATTGGCGGAGGCGGAACAAAGCCGCGGCCGCTGCGAACAGCGGGCAGAGGCGCGGCGCCGGGCGATCGAGGACCGGCGGCTGGCTTGGAGCGAAGCCCGCATCCGCCAGGACACTCTGGGCGAGCAACTGCGCGAACTCGGGGCGGAGCCGGAGCCGACGCTGTTAAAGCTGGAGCCGGGCGCGACCGAGGCGGACTGGCTGGAGCGGCTGGCGCAAGTCGAACGGCGGATTCAGCGGCTGGGTCCGATCAATCTGGCGGCGGTCGAGGAGTGCGCGCAACTGGCCGAGCGCAAACAGTTTCTGGACGCGCAAAACGCTGATTTGCTGGACGCCTTAACCGCCCTGGAGAGCGCTGTTCGCAAGATCGACGGCGAGACCCGCACCCGGTTTCAGGAGACCTTCGAGCGGGTTAGCACCGGATTGGGCGCCTTGTTTCCGCGCTTGTTCGGCGGGGGGCAGGCCCATTTGACGCTGGTCGGCGACGATGTGTTGGATGCCGGCGTGGCGATCATGGCCAAACCGCCCGGCAAGCGGATCGGCGCGATCAGCTTGCTGTCCGGCGGTGAGAAGGCCTTGACCGCCATCGCTCTGGTGTTCGCCATTTTCCAGCTCAATCCCGCCCCCTTCTGTCTGCTGGATGAAGTGGACGCACCGTTGGACGAAACCAACATCGGCCGGTTTGGCGCGTTGGTTCAGGAACTGTCGGCGCGGGTGCAATTCATCTTTGTCACCCACAACAAAGCGACCATGGAAATCGCCCGGCATCTGGCGGGGGTGACCATGCAGGA